>NZ_RDQG01000085.1 GCF_003697815.1 Halalkalicoccus subterraneus
TACTGACGCGGTTCCGTCATCGTAGCGTTTGATGGCGAGTGTGATCGCAGTGTTGCCCGGCGTGTTGGTGGCCGTGTATGGCCGGACGACCTCTTGGTCCTCGTCTTCGTCGGGATCATCTTGTTCAAACTGAACCGTCGTATGCTGTCCGGGTTCGAATTCGAACGGCTCGTCGGCTTCAATGATGAACTGTTTTACTTGGGGAGTCATCTGGTGGATCGATGTGATCGTTGCTTCGAATGGCATGTAGACACAACCGGCTGCGAGTCTCCTAAGTGACCGGCTTGAGGAAAACCGTGAGAGCAGCCCAATTGAGACGATCAGATAGAATTTTCGCCTGATTATCTGCGGCGCTTACGTACGATATTTTGAGAGCGGGACCGATCTCGTGACTGATGGCCCAGAGACAGGGAACTGCCGTATGCGGATCCCGGTAGGGTATTTTCTCAGTATTGAATTCTGCAATACGATACGGCGGTCTGTTGGGCATCAAACGCCTCGTAGCGGTCTTCGCATCGGCTAGTTTTACTCCGACGCGGTCCAACAGTACTTGATGAATGCAAAAGCCAAGCGTCGGATCAACCGGGCGAAATATGCAGCTCTTGGTGCAGCTGGCGGGGCTGCAATCGGAGGAGTGACCAGTCGAAACGCAGCACGGACAGGCGCCAGCATCGGTGCGTTCGTTGGTGCGACGGTCGGTGAAAGCGGAGCTCCAGTGAGATTCGACAAATGGCGAGCAAAGCGAGACAAGGATACTACAGTCTCCAGCAGCTGATCTGGTAGAGCCAGTGTTGAGTGTTATCTTCTGGATGGAGCCCAAACATCCCGAAGTATCCCGAGAGCGGCTTGCTAAAGCGATTTAGAGATACTGTGCGCTTGCTGTCCGTTCATCCGTATCTCCTTCTTCGAGATCACGTTCGACGGAGATCACTCTTCGTGTCGGGATATTGAGTTGGCGTTCGTCGTCTGTAATTCGTATTTGGAGATAGCGCTCTTGGGGCGTTATATTCGCTTCATTAGCCTGAACCGTCGTTACCTCATTAGTGGCGTCCTCGTATGTGACTTCGATCATATGGGAACGAGTCCTTTGAGGCAGATCAATCATTCCGTCTCCTCACGTGGTGAGCTCCTTTGTAGTGAAAGCCGCATGCAACATCGGTAATTGGGATCTGGATGGTGTTACACGCGGCCTCAATCAGGCTATCACTTCAGCTAGTTCGTTCTCGTCGAGGTCCCAGTAGTGAGCGATGTCACCGAGCAGGACGTCGATGGTGTCACATTTGTAGCATCGACAGTCCTCATGCATTGTGGCGGTGAGTGCGCGGGCGGTCAGCTGCCAGTCGTCGAACAGCCATTCGTCAGGGATCCCGGCGGGCAGACGCTTGGGTGGGTCCGTCTTCTGGGAAAAATCTCAGAGTTTTGAGTTGGTAGTAGTGGAACTGGGCAGCGATCACATGAGACTTAGTTAGTGGACTCGCCCCCAATCCCAAATACATCACTCAGAAGATGCGGAAACAGGTAGACAGAGGAGACGTTACCTCACGAAGGGGTGTCGTTAGTAGCACTTCCTACTGATGACGTTTCAGTGCCCCCATCCGCATTTGATCCGAACCACGGTAGTGAACGTCGTCCCGAGTTTGCGACAACAATGAGACTGCTGATTGCCATTATGACGGCAGCGATTAGCGGATTGATGTAGCCGAGCACTGCTAGTGGAATTGCGATCAAATTGTAGCCGATCGCCCACGCGATGTTCTGTCGGATCCGTTTCTGTGTCGAGTGGGCGATTTCGAAAATCTCGGGGATCGCCGAGAGGTCGTCGTTCATTACGACCGCGTCGGCGGCATCCATCGCGACTTCCGTCCCGCTCGCTAGCGCGATACCGAGGTCCGCGCTTGCGAGCGCGGGCGCGTCATTCGTCCCATCGCCGATCATTGTCGTGGTCCCCTCGGACCTAAGCCGACCGACGATTGCCTCCTTGGATTCGGGGCGAACGCCTGAGAAGACGTCATCAACATCGGGGTGGTCGGAGAAACGCCTGGCCATGCGTTCATCGTCGCCCGTCAGGACGACGATCTCCCGGCCCTCAGAGGCGAGCTCGGAGACAACCGACTCCCAGCCCTCCCGCGGGGTGTCTCGGATCGTGATCACGCCTCGGGCGACACCGTCCCAACCAACGACTGTCGGGTGAGTATCGGCCTCAAAAGCACCCTCGATGGCTTCCGTGACCGATTCGGGGATCTCCCAGTCGGTCTCGAAAACTGTCGGGTGACCGACCGTCACGGGCGTCTCATTGACGACGGCGGAGACGCCCCGGGCCTCGCGCTCAAAGCCTTCGACAGTCGCATCCGTAGCCCCGCCCGCCGCGGCAATTGCCTCGCCGACGGGGTGGCTCGACCGGCCCTCGATCGCCGCCGCTCGCGAGAGTACCTCCGTTGCGTCCTCGCCGGTAGCCGGAATCGTCCGTTTGACGCTCATCTTGCCGGTCGTGAGCGTTCCCGTCTTGTCGAAGACGATGACCTCCGAATCGGTGACCCGCTCTAAGACGTTCGAGTTCGGGAGCAGGATCTGGCGCTCGGAGGCTTCGTTGGTCCCCGCGGCGAGCGCGAGCGGCGTCGCGATCCCCAGCGAGCACGGACAGGAGATCACCAGCACAGACACCCCGATCAGGACCGCGCTGCCGACCGGAAGCCCGAGCGAGACCCAAAGCGCAGCCGTCAGCAGCGATATCGTGACGACCAGCGGGACGAAGATCACCGCGAATCGGTCGGCGAGCCGCTGCATCCCCGAGTCAGAGCTCTTGACGTTCCATAGCAGTTCGACGAGCCGGTCGAGCGTGCTCTCAGCGTCGTCGCCGACCTCGATGACCAGCGCGCTGTCGGTGACGACCGACCCCCCGAGGACGTTGTCGCCGGACGATTTCGGCTGAGGAATTGACTCGCCGGTCATCAGCGCCTCGTCGACCGCGGCCGTCCCGTCGACCACCGACCCGTCGACCGGAATCCGCTCGCCTGGCCTGACGAGCACGCGATCGCCGGTCGTACAGCTGCCGACGTCAACCGACTCAGTTGAGCCGTCCTCGAGGAGCTTGCGGGCAGTCGTAATCCGGGATTTAGTGAGATCTGAGTGGTTTCCCAGCGCGCTGCGTTTAACGCTCGACTCGATGTGGTTGCCGACGGTGATGACTACGAGGATCATCACCGCGACGTCGAAGTAGAGGTCACGCTGACCCATAGCAAACGCCGCAGCTGAGTAGCCGTAGGCCGCAAGTACTGCGAGCGATATCAAGACGTCCATGTTGGGTTGGCCTACCTTGAGACTCACGTAGGCGCCCCGGAGCATCGGATAGCCGAGGCCGGCAATGATGAGCGTGCTCCAGACGAACAGCGGCGCGTATACCATCGCTCCGAGCGTCGAGTTGTAGAGGAACTCCTCGGGATAGAGCCCCAGATAGGTCGGATAGATGAACAGGATGTATGGTACCATGACCGGCATCATGACCAGCAGCGCGATCACTGAGCGGTACTTCCCGAATTCGAAGCGGCTCCGCGCACCCTCGTCCTCCTCCGTCGGGCGTGACGCCCGGTAACCCAGCCTGCTGACCTCGTCGATGATATCGTCCTCGCTCAGCGTCTCGGGGTCGTACTGGATGCGGACCATCTCGGTCGCGTAGCTCGACTGGGCATCGTAGACGCCCTCGATGTCGGCCGCGATCTCGTCGATGAACAGCTCACAGGTCTTGCAGTGCATTCCGTCGACCGAGAGGTAGGTGGTCTTGCCGAGGTCAGGGTCGATGGCGGGTTCGTCCGCGAGATCCGTCGCGTCGAGCTCTTCGACGTCGATATCGCCGAGCGTCCGATAGACCTCGAGACAGCCCCGACAGCAGAACTCGCCGTCGACGTCGCTGTCGGTTACCGGCTGTTCGCCCGTCGGCAGTTCACAGAGTGTGCAGGTCATGGCTGATCAGTGGTGGTTGTGGCCGCCTGGGAGGTACTCGCCGAACGGCTGGTAGAACGGGAGATCGAACATCGGAGCGGGAACGCCGAGCAGTGCCAGCCCGTGTGCGAGCGGGATATATCCAAGAATCACAAACCCGATACCGAGCGCTCGATTGAGGACGAGCCGCTCGTCAAGGCCGATCGAACCGATAACGGTTCCATAGAGAAACACCGAAGGGATCGTTCCGATACCGAGGGCGCCCAGAGCAACAATTCCGTAAACTGCGCTTCCGTGTGCGAGTACGTACAGGTATGCTGGATAGAGTAACATACAGGGCAACAGGCCGTGGAGGGCCCCCAATCCGACGATTCCGGGTGTGTTGACCCACTGATTGATCCGGCTCGTGAGAAGAGCGTACACTCGTCCGAACAGAGCACTCACGCCGAGCTTCGAGGTCGCATGTTCAACCGATCCCTGCCGGTAGCCGAACAGGCGGGTGAGTCCGGCGGCGATGATCAGCGCCCCGATTACGACCCCGAGGACCGCCTGGATAGGCTGTAGCAGGCCGACGATCGAGACTGTCCCGTACAGGACCGACCCGAACAGTCCGAACAGGCCTCCGATCAGCGCGTAACTTACCGCCCGCCCGACGTTGAACAGCCCGTGTTGTCGCACCTCGTGGGAGGTGAGCGTGCCCTCCGTGCTCGTCATTCCCTTCGAGTAAGTCGTCACAAGTGGGCCACACATTCCAATACAGTGGGCGCCGCCCAGGAGACCAATGAGAAAAAAGACGACTAGATCGGTGTAGATCGGGACGCTACTGACGGTTATGAGATGCAGTATATCGATGCTCATTGTTAGGACGTGCTGATGGATTTTGGACGGCAATCGCGTAATCTGTCTGGACTACGCCTCTCTCTACAGGCAATGATTCGAGGTAGATCATGCGCGCCAATAAGGGTACGGAACTGGCTGTTGGACACAGGCTGAACAACCAATCGACGACGAGTGTCGGGCATCTAGCGAGATATCTGACTGGCCTCTTTCGCGTGTTCTGGTTTGTCCGTCGAACGAAGAGATCATAAAACACTGTAGTGGTTGAATTCAGCTAGCATAGTTCCGTTTCTCCTGATAATGATACTTTGTAGGAGTAGGCATTCATCGGACGATCCGTTTGAATGTCGAGATCGTTGGCTAGGACGTTAACGACTTTGCAGACCGTGCCATGGGTGTGAGCGTCCGGGTCAGCTGGATCTAGGTAGATTTGGACCTCCTCACCGGGAGAAGAGAGCTTCAGAGCCAACTAGGGGATGGTTCGATATGGAGTATCAGACTATTGCTGAGCGGCAATAGACCTGATTGGGGATCTACGACAGCTTCCCGGGGGTTTGCCGTCAGTGCAGTAGTTGGGTCAGTTCGTGGTCGTCGCGGTCCCAGTAGTGAGCGATATCGCCGAGCAGGGCATCGATCGTATCACACTCGTAGCACCGGCAATCTTCGTGCGTTGCAGCGGTGAGTGCGCGGGCGATCAGTAGCCAGTCTTCGAACAGCCATTCGTCGGGGGTTCCGGCGGGCATACGCCTGGGTGGGCCCGTCTTCTGGGATAAACTCTTGGAGGGCTAGGTTGGTAGTGCTGGGCTTGGGTAGCGATCACGTGAGCAGTCTGCGTGGAAATCGGCCCGTTGGGGTGAGGGCCGATAAGATCTCTGTCGATGGCAGGTAGCCCGTCGACAGCCATGTTATAGGGTGACGCAATTTAATTCCGTTGCTCCTTTTCAGTGGTGCCTTATGCAAGGGAGTCGTTTTGAGATCGACGTTGCATACTGTGGGTCGCTTCTGAAATGGGGAGACCCGTTTGTTCTCAGTAGAGGATAAGCTCTTTACCAACGGCCAACAGTGTGTGCGGCTCGATACTGCTGGTAGTAGGCCTTCTCGACAGTCCGGAGATCAAACTCACCCGGATTCCGGTCACGGAGTGCAGTGAGGAGTCGCGGGTAGTCAGAGAACCGTAGTGCTCGATCCTCACCGAAGAGAGCTGCAACCATGTATCGATCACCGATTGCATAGTTCATCGGATCGTGAAACGCGAGAACGACTGTTGCGGTCGCAGGCCCGATCCCAGGGATCGACGTGAGGATTTCCAGCTGGAGCTTCGGATCGTCGACGAGGAACGCTGCTTCGCTTATTCGCTGGACGAACGCTACAGGAACCTCGGACATCCACTCGATGTATCGATCTCGCCGTCCGGGTTGGGCGTTTAGCTTTCACTGCATGGAGCCAGTGAACGGGGATGAATCGTCGGATCTTTTCATCGCTGTCTCTAACGCTTCGATCATGGACCGTGATATTGCAGGACAGGTGAGAGATGTGTGGGAGACGTACCAAGCGAATTTCTCGGACGTTGAATCCGTGAGTGCCGGCGGGTTTCCTCCAGATAAACTCGATACCGCTCGTAGAGAACGGATCCCGACTCTTCTCGAAACGCTGAGTGACTTCGTTGAGGGAAATCTCGCACCTGGGGAATTCAAATCAGAAATAGACGGCCAAAACAAGCGACATCGGCTCTGGGGGTTCAAAGGAATGAACGGGATGATGTTTTTCAATATGCTCTATAACTCCTCTGGGGAATCTCGTGAACAGGAGCTTGCCGAGTTACTCCGGACCGTCCTGTAGGAACCACAGGATGACTCCGAGATTGAAGCACAGATACGGACGCTTGAACAGTACGTCGAGGAACTGAGAGCGGACGTTGATAACCTTCGAAGCGCGCCGCGACTCGGCTCGATTCCGTACTTTCTCTCCTACTTTTGGCAGTTGCAGAATCCGGATACGCACCCGATCTACTACACCTCAATGCGGCGGGCACTGTCGGACTTAGCGATCTGGGAGCCAACAGAGGATCTTGCAGAGACGTACCTTCAGTTCCGCGCACTGAACGAACGAATGCGCGAGATCCTTACTGAGTATACCGGCGAGGATATCCATCTCTGGGATATTGAGCATGCCTTTTACTACTGGCAACACCGCGAAGAGGCAGAGGTGGAGGCGACTACGGAGTCGGAGCCAGCTAGTGAACCAGAGTCTGAGACGGTAGCTGTAGCCGAACCAGCCGAGACACTGCCGAGTAGTTATATCCCACCGATCGTCTCGATCCTCCCCGACTTGGCGAGACGGACGGACCAGATGATAGCCTTGGCAGAGCAAAACGGGACAACCGTTGAGTCATTGTTCGAGAATCGGCTTGCAGTGTGTTTCCGAATTCTTGGCTACAATGTCGAGGATCTCGGGCAAGGAAGTGGGCGCAATCCGGATGGGATTTTCACCTACCGGGGGAACGACAGCAGTTACGCGGTTATTTACGATGCCAAATCAAGTGGTGAGCCCTATCGACTACGAACGGACGCTGAACGACAATTTGAAGACTACATCAATCAGCATATTAGCGAGCTCCAACGGCGAGGCTTTGACAATATCTATTTCGCCGTTATCTCGGGGTCGTTCGTTGATGAGGCTCGTGAAGAAATTCGTGCGCTGAAGATCCGGACGCCGATTCGGGAGGTCCGGTTGCTTGAGGCTAACGCCGTTATTGAACTGCTTGAGAATTCGCTCCGAGATCCGGAGTTTCGGCTTGGTCCTGGTGGATATCAGGGTGTTGGGTTACAGGATTTCTTTGTTGAGAGCGGGGTTCTTACTGAGGCCGACGTTCGTGAAGAGCTTGGATTGTAGAGGGGATTGTGAGGATACTCGCAAAATCAGTGGCTATTCTTAGCGCCGCTAAACACGGTCATGAAAGACATTGTAGAAACGCTCGCCATAGGTCAGGAACCAACCGATGTGATCTTCCCACATATCCCGATCGGCCAGCGTCCCGTTAGTTCGCAGCTGGAGCTGGCTACGCATGTTTCCACCGCGGGTCTTTTCAGGTTCGATCCAGACGAGTGACTCGCCGATCTCGTCTTCGATCTGCTCACGCTCGGCTTCTAGTTGCCAATAGGTCTCCTCGTCGTCCTCAATAATCAGACTGATGTACCGCTCGTCTTCTGTCGTATTGAACACGAAGGAGAGATGGAATCCGGACTTTCCGATCGGGTTCGAATAGTACAACCGGGGACTGGGTTTTCGTGGCTGGAGCGGTGTTTCATCTTCCTCAATCCTGTCCCGAAACGCAATCCAGAATTCCTCGCGTCGTTCCTCTTGCTCAGATAGTTCGTTCTTCGCGCGTCGAGCCCGTTCTTTCCACTCGCTGGGCTGTTCAGCAGGATTAAATCGCACTGCCGGATCAGAGTCGCCGATCTTCCATACCTCCAATCGGATCGCGAATAGATCGATCCTTTCGCGGCTATTGTCGTTGAGCCATTGAATCGCATCACTGTGTTCGTCATTGAACTGGGGTGCGATCCAGACGATGATGTCCGCATCAACACCAGCTGCGTACGCGATTGCTTTCCCGAGGTGATCATGATCGGAGGTAGTGAGCTGATTTTCAATGACGACGTTTCGTCCATCTCCTTCAACGCGGGCCAAAATATCGACACTGTACTTGCCGACGCGTTTCTCGACTTCAATTACCTCGAGATCTAACTCAAGAACATCCTCTAGATAGGATGTGTCCTCTGATTGGATTTCAGTAGCCAACCACGGCGTGAACTGACGTGCTTCATCCGCCCAGTATTCCCGAACGTCCTGAGGTTCGAGTTCTTGAAAATACAGTCCCTCAAACGCTGGCATAGGTATACCACTCATTCCAGTGCTTCAAATAGTATGCGGCTAACTACTTGACTTCGCACGTTATGCTGACTGAGCGCGTAATGAGTGTAGAAACTGCTGATGCTGCCGATCACGTCGTTCTTGTCATGTACGGAGCCGATTGACCAGTTAGAGTGTTTCTCGACGAGGCAGAAACACCATGCCAAGACCTACGTCACAGGTCTTGTTGCGGCCAGCAACAAGACCGTTCAAGGGATTTCGACGCTTGTCCTCCCGGCCAAAAGCGAACGGGTGTTGAACAAGTTCCTCACCGAGTACGACTGGGACGAAGTCCAACTCAACAAAGAACGCTTGGAGCTTCTTCAACAAGCCGACGACACGAGGTGGAGCAGTGAAGGTGTCGTCGATGATGACGACACCTTCACGCACAAGACCGGCGAGCAGATTCTCAATGCCGGGAAATTCTACGACCACACCGGTCCTGGGTACATCTGGGGACAGAATCTCATCTACGCACTCTACGCCGACGAAAAAACCCCCGCTCGGATTTCGTCTCTATGAAAAAGACGCCAAGCGACGCGTCGAACTTGCCATCGAGCTCATTGACGAACTCATCGAGATAGGTGTCCCGGCGGACACCTATCTCTTCGACATGACCTATTGTTCTGAGGAGTTTGTCACCCACCTCGAAACCAACGGGAAGGAGTGGGTTTCAGCGGTCAAAAGCGACGCACGCGTCACCTATGGAGGTGAGCGCATCCGTGTCGATGCGCTGGCCGAGCGCATCGACACAGTCCCACGCACGATCAACGGTGAAACCTATCACATCTGGACGCAGAAACGTGACGTAAGCCGTCTCGGGAAGGTGAAGTTGCTCATTACGAAGAAGGAATCGAGTGAGGAAGACGAGGAACCAAGCGTGAAGTACATCGTCTCGAACAAGACCGACGCGCCAGCGAGCCATCTCATCGAGTTGTACGCGATGAGATGGCGGGTGGAGACGTTCTTCAGAGACACTAAGCAGGATCTTGGTTTTGGAGATTGCGAGCTCCGGCATGGCGCAAGTGCCAGTCGGCACTGGCACCTGCTGATGCTGGCCTACAGTCTCCTCAAGCTCGGTGCTGCATCCAGCACTCTTGGAACGATTCTCGCACGTGCGACTTCGCTTCGCAACGACCTCAAACGATCCTTCCGGGAAAGCGTCGAGAACCTTCTCTCTTGGGCACTCACCAGCCCCAACCGCAGCATCGACGAGCTAATGCACCAGATCGAAGGCATGTTCCTCTAACGTGCGAAGTCAAGTAATTAATGAGTTCTACTAACGCGGGAATCACAAATTGTCAAGATGATTCCCGATCTGCGCTCGATAAACGTCCATCATTGGATCATTTTCAAAGTCTTCGATATGAATCTCAATCACAGTCCACCCTTCTGCCTTCAACGCATTTCGGAGATACTTGTCTTTCTGTTTCTGTTCTTGTTCACTGTGTATTGGACCATCCAAATAAATAGCAATCTCGGCTTCTTCATGGAATAAATCAGGGAGAGTGTATGCATTGATATGCGGAAGATCGATCTTTCCCTGTGGCTCGAATCTATTATAGCCCCATTCATTACAGACAATATCCTCGAGTCGTTTCTCCCATATGTTCGTGTCCTGGTTACTCTCCTCTTCGACCTCGTTAATAGGTTCGATTGGGTTCGATGCTATTGATTCCTGACCCATTCCTTGAATGAGCTCAAGTGCACGGTGACGGTCGAGTTGGTCGTGGTAGAATTGATTAAAGTACGTCCGAAGACAGTCATAACAACTCGTCGAACAGGCACTCGGACAGCTCCCAAGAAGCTCTATAGCGGCGTCGTAGACTGCATCCCATTCATTGATGAATTGCTCAAGCAGTCCGCTCCCGCCAGGCATTGGATCGTAGAGAAACAGTTGCCACATTTCGTCGTCCACGGGAATTGGAAGCCATTGCAGATCGTCGCGCTCCATATCGAAGAGGTGGCTGCCGATAAGCGTCATCGCTTCACCCAGGCTCACAGCGTCCCCCTGTGAGGCTAGTTCCGTGAACAGGAGGCCATCAACGTCGCTGTGAACATGGAGTGCGAAGTACCCTGGTTCTTCGCCACAATGCTCCTCGTGATACTCGACGAAATCTTCGATCCGATCGTCGCTATCGTAGGGGCTCCGAACGCCGCCACAAACGGTACAGATCGGATAGCCGAGCGGTCGATCTTGATCAGGCTGCTCGGGACCAAAGTTCAGAATTGTCACGAACTGGCTTTCACGGTGGTCAACGGTCTGGTCAGTAAACTCGTAGCGACGCCCCCCGTCATGTCGTTTTCGAAGCACCCCAGCAGTGACACTCGGCATTCGAAACCGCGTATTCTCGAGTTCCTCGACGTGACTGATGAATCGGAGCTGTGAGTCAACGAGCGGAAGCGATGAGACCTCTGTAGCTTGTGGGTTATTGTAGCCTGCCTCCACTTCCATTTTGTTCGTGACTGCGTAGCGGGCGGGATCAACGTCCCACTCTCGTGGGTTCTTGATCTCGTCGCTCGCCGGGAATTTGTAGTAACTCACCTGGTACTTGCCCCCATTCGCGTAGATTCGATTCCCAGGGACGTGTTCGTGAATCGCGATCGTGTTTGGCCGATTGATATCGAACTCAAATTTGTCCCAGCCACGTGAGTACGCGCGTTCTGCCGACGCGACCACGCCTTCGCGAGACGTCGCGTAGCCCGGTAGGAATCCTTCTTGGGAGAGAACCGAGAGTGTGTACGTACGATAGCCCTGATCGGCGTCATTCGAATCACTAGTCGAGTAGGGTCGAAGTATGTCAATGGTGCTCTCACACCGAGATTTGAACCGGCGTTCTTCGTCTGTCAGCGTTTCCCCATCGACCTCCTTCTGAGCGAGGCGGCGTCGCTGCTCCCACGCCCATGTGAGACGATCAAGAACGCGCTGGTACGTTCCTTCAAGCTCGTCTGCCATCTCGCCGACGTACGTCTCAAGTTGATCACGAGAGACGTAATCTGGATCATCTGGCCACTCTTGGGTGAACGAGTTTTCGAGTCGATTGAGAATGCGCTCTTTACGGCTCTCATCAGCAAGTGCTTCGCGGAGTGGCTTGACGACTGGTTCCAAATTTTCTCGTGGTTGTCGGTCGTCGAAGACGACATCACCGATTCGACCGGGGATGACAGCGTCAATCCACTTCTCATCCTCGTCGAGGAGCTCCGCATGTATTTCGGTGAGAACCGCCGCATGAACGTGCTTACGGATCATCACCGGATTTTGTAAGTTGAAATTCGGTGGTCGGACGTCCCCGTCAAGAAGCGCCTCTGGCTGTTTGAAGAAGTGGAGATCGTGGGGATTCGAGCGAGCGTAGGTATAGATAATCGCCATCCGGTTACGCCGTCCTGCTCGGCCTGCACGCTGCCAGTAGTTGGCGGCTTGCGGTGGGACGTTCCGAAGGAGAACCATATCAAGAGCCCCGATGTCGACGCCAAGCTCGAGTGTCGGCGTCGCGACGAGGGCGTTAACGTCACGGCCTTCTTTGAACTCGCGCTCGATACGTTCCCGCTGTTTGTTCGGGACCTGTGCCGTGTGCTCTTCAGCCATCACGAAGGTATCTGCATCTTCGAGTTCGACGAGGTCGTAATCCCTCGGTTCGGTATCCTCCATAAATTCCACTTCACCCTCCGAGCACCGCCAGCGAGTGCAAGCGTGATTTGGTGTGGGTCGTGGATGGATGCGACCGCAGAACGAGCAGCGATATCGCTCGTCCTGCTTTGAGATACCGATTCGGTGAGCGTCGACCTGATAGACGTTCTGCGTCCCTTTAATGGGGTCGCCTGACGCCCATTTGAGCGAATCAAGCCTGGTCAACAGGCCAAGTTCTTCAGTAAGCAAGTTCCAGACATCTCCGAGGAACGATTCACGTTCGGTATTCTCTAAGTCGAGACGCTGAGCCCAGTCTTCGATTCCAGTTGTGCTTTTCCCCACCCATTTCTTGATATATTGAGATCCAGCGTCATTGGAGGACCCTTCAAGTCGCATCCCGGAGGGATAGAAATCAATGGGTGGCAGGTACTGGTTTCTCACCAAGTCGAGCCGGTTGTCCCACGTTTGCGAGAAAATCGGTTCACGCTGATGGTGAAGCATCTGCCGCTTCCGTGCGCCATCGAGTAAGCTCTGAAGCCATGCCACCAGTGTTTCGGGGGCTTGGTGGTACTCGGCCGCGAGATCACGGATGGCCTCATTCGAGGTGTCGACACCGGCGTAGTGGACGCGAAGCTTACCCCAGGTCTCGAGGCTGGCCCGGGTGCTGTATGATGTTGAAACCTCACGAAGCACCTGAACAGTCAGATAACGTTCGAGTGACCGTCGAAGCTTCGAGTCGTATGCGTTCTCGAGATTTTCCTCGAAGACTTCTGGCGCGATGAGTTTCGCTCGCCCCTTGTCTTCCATCAGCGTATCAGCGAGTCGCTCGACAACCGTCGTGATGCTAATCTCGGGAGGTTCCTCGTCCGGATCATCCGGCAGTTCGGGGAGATAGTTATAGAGCAGGCGCCGGAAGCGATACCGGCGTGCACGGTCCTGCATCCAACCAGCCTGAAACGCCGCCTCTTGGCGGTTATCAGTGAAGACAATCAGGCGTTCGCCTTCGTCATCTGCTTGATTGAGCATGTCCTGAGCGAGGACATAGACGTTCGCGACGGTGACCTCGCGAAGGGCTCGGAACGGGTCGTCGTAGTAGTTGTTCCCGTAACCCTGGTTGTAGCGACAGACAGGACAGCTGGAGACCTCGTCGACGCTCTCGAGAATCAGTACTTGGAGGAGCGTTCCCTTTCGCTCACAGCACCCACAGGAGTCCTGTTCGCCCTTGTGGAGTGCACCGCACGCATAGCAGACGTAGCCCTCTGAGTGTTTGTTCGAGTCACCGGGACCCCACTCGTCGTCGTTATGGACGATAGTATCTGTGAAGAGAACGCGTGACTCGGTGTCGGTTTCATCGGGGAAAAATACAGTTCCACTCTTCGTCTGGTGACCACCTTTCAGTTCGTCACCAGGCGAACTCGTGGCGTCCTGTACGTACTGCTCGTAGTGGTGCTGACCACACTGAGGACAGACGAGAACCGGGAAAAATGCGGTATCATCACGCCGTCCGTCGTAGCGTTTCTTCGCGTCATCGGCGTTAAGGAAGAGATCCGGGCGGGCTGGGCGTGCATCGTCGCCCTTCTCGAGGACTGCGACCGCCCCTTCTAGCCCTTTCACGAAGTAGTGCAGTTTCGGTCTGAACAGCGGCGTTTCCTCTTTTTCCGCCGCAGCACCAAGCACGAGGTACGTTAGAATCTCCTCGCGATCACCATCGCGTGTGGCCGTCACACCTCGGTCGGATCCCTCCCAGACGCTATCGACGAGGTCTTCCAACGACCGAACGGTGTTTCCGTAGTAGTGAATCAGGTGAGCGAATTCGTTCTGCAGCAACCCATCAAAAAGTCGCTCCTGGATATCGTCGCCTGCTGGTAACGCACGGCCCGTGAGTTCCTCGTAGATGATCTCGATTTCGGCGTTCTTCGCTGGGCCATCGTCCATCGAGATGGCCTGGAGCGTTCGCTGAAAGAGGTCTGTTGGCTTCGGCGGAAGCGTCGTGTCGTATCGGTCGTCGGGCCAGTCGATGCCCTGGTACGACTCACGGACGATGGAGACGTTGCCTTTGTCGACGCCGAACAGACGAGCCATGAATCGCTGCCCCTCATCCTCGTGTTTCTCGTCGACGATGGTCGCACTCGTCGCGATGTTCGAGGTATAACCCTTTGGCGGTTTCGCGAGCGATTTCAGCCGGCGGAGCAGCAGTGAAATCTCAGCACCCTGCGCACCGGTATTGGTGTGAGCCTCGTCCATCACGACGTACTCCAGCGGAGCGTCAAGGAACAGATCGAGGTCTTTTCCACGGGTGAGTTGGAACTCGAGGATGGCCTTGTTCACCAGAAGGATTTGCGGAGGGTCTGCTCGAATCTGCTCACGGGTGTAGCGCTCTTCAGGTGGCAGGTGGACGACGTTCTCGTCCTCGTCGACCTCCTCACGGAGTTCCTGGTACTCTTCGCGAGACGTTCCTTCGGGGACTTTTCGACCCTCGAACGAGAGCCCAGTTTCGTCTTCAGGGGTTGGGCCGACGTATCGACCGAACGTGACGCCGGTACCCACGAGGAGTTCTCGAAGGCGATCGAGCTGGTCGGCTGCTAGGGCGTTCATCGGATAGACGATGACGGCCGTCACGCCATCAGGAGCGTCAGGATCCTCGTTGAGCCTAAGGCAGCGGTCGACGATCGGATAAAGGAATGCCTCAGTCTTGCCGGATCCCGTTCCGGTCGTCACAAGCGTGTCATTGCCGTCTTTGATCGAATGAAGCGCTTGCTCTTGGTGTTCGTAGAGGTGTTCATACGGCACGATTCCTCGCATGCGATTGTGGAGCGTCCCGTCGTCAACGAGGTCGCTGACTCGAGAACCTTCCTTGTAGGCACGGCTCAGTGAGACGAACGGGCCTTTGAATAGCGGGGAGTCGTTTCGCCAGAGCTTCTCTTCGAATTGGTTGCTAAGAATCTCGTCGGTAAGGCGGGCAGAGGTTAGTTGATAGCGAAGGTATTGCTTGTTAACCTCTTCAGAAAATTGGAGTGGGTTAAGAGTCATTCTCACGTATTGGATTCGTTACTGAAAGTCAGTAGTCAGCCCTCATAAATTGTAGTCATGGTAACAGTGTTGTGAGGTCTTCAAATAACTCATCAAATGCTTTTTCCGCCTCTGAACGGGTGGCGAGCCCAGTTAGTAAAATATTTCCAGTACGGAATATTAGAAACGTTCCTTCAAGCTCATTAGGACGATATAACAATCCAGGGAATTGTTCTGGTTCATACTCTGTCGATTCTAGTCCTAATGCGATCGCGATTTGTCCAAGATCGAGCTCTTTTCCAAGATCGTCTAATAGTACCAGATTGCGTACTTCAAAATAAGGATCGGCAACGACTATCTCGATTTCCTCTAATCTTGAAAGAAATTCGCCATTAGATCCCAATAGATGTTCAATAGATGTTGCACCTGCAATATTGTATTTTCCACTTGAGAATACGAGAACCGCAGGAGAGTTTGGGGTCAATCTTAAATATAATCCAGGCCAATGTTCAGGATCATATCTAGCGATCTCCCCATCAATCACGCTATGCAAAATATTAAGATCCAGTTCTTGATGCAAATCCCCTCCGCCGACCGCGTTTACGATTTTTGCCATATTATATTTAGTGTCTCAATTGGCGGATCGATATAGAAAACCATCTGGACGTTCATTTTTTTAATAGTGAATCCCAAATCACTGAAAAAGAACCAGAACTCGACCGTAATTCATTCTCAAGGGCTTTCATTTGGTCAGATGTCAGGACCTGTTTCGTGGTTTCTTTAAGGGTAGAAATATCAGGCGAAGGGTTCCAACCTTCATGAGTTGTGGATGACGTGGGTATATTCCAGGGGTTTTGACAAAATGAATCGATATCATTCTCATCCAAGTAATTGTATGCAGATAAGCAATTCTGTTTTATTTCTGAGTCTACTAAACGGAAAGACCGGGGATCCTCAGTCTCAGCCAAGACATGTTTAAGATCCTCACTAGATAACCCATAACCTTTCGCTACAAGAGCTTCACAGTTTGCTCGGATCACCTTTTCCGAGACATCAGAGATCGCTAACGGAAGTTGAACTACTTCAGGGTTGATATGGCATAAGTAGTATCGATAAGGAGCGTACATTTCCGCGTCGAAGACAATACTAGCTATAAGTGAAGCAAGCAAGCTCGATTCTTTCGAGCTGAACTGGGGTAGGGGTTGTTCCCTTACGAAGCAGTTGTTATGATTAGCATCGATTCGGCGTCTGAAGACATAATCAAAAGTGTGAGATTGCATAACACCGGCGAGTTCGAGCTTTGTCTCAATACTTTCATCTGGCATCATGGCACGAGTAGCGCTATTGACCATTGGCCAGTTCGGTAAAACCCCTGGACAGAACGATCGCTCCATCTGACAATTTCCGGTGTTTCGGAAAACTAGCCGTATATTCTCGACTTTTCCGTGGCTATTTTTATATTCTTCAATTGGAACCCAGTCATTAGAGGCAGGGAATGACGTTGGCCATCGGTTATCGGATACCGTTGCTTGTGTGACTCCTAGCCAGTAGTCCTTTCCTTCAATTACTGGCAAATATCCATCATTCACCACACCGTATGTGAAGTCTTCGTTAGAAGCATCAATTGATGTGAATTTGTTAGCATCGTCTGTTGAATGATATTCCCGGCCAAATTCCAAAGTCCCTTCTGCCACTAAGTCGTATACCCTAGGAGCATTCTTGCAAATTTTCAAGATGGTTTTCGCTGTATCTTTATCAAATAGAGGTGGGAAGCTATTTAGTTCTGGTGAAAATTCGGAAATAAAATCGGAACCCACCATGATAGTTCGTATATCTTGCTCCGCCCACTCACGGAAGTCAAGGATAGGACGAGTTATTCGTACTTCTTCAGAGTTTTGATGGCATATTAGAATAGAAAACCTGTCGAAATTTGCTCCAAAAGCCTTTCTTCCGTCTGGGGCACGATTTTCGATGGTGGCAACCCAAGAAAGCCCTCTGTTTGAACAAGCCTCTCGCAATTTGGATGCTCGTTGTGCAAATCGAACGCTTGAAGGCAACAACATCCCTATATTTTTACCAATATTTAGAGAATGGCTCATGAACGCCTTTGAAGTCTGAATATTTCCTTTCCCATGTGAGGCAAAATCCCGGACTTGACCAATATTTGACTTTTTTCCGAATACACTATCTGGTCTTCCCACAGATTTTATCCAATGTTTTCGAGCTTTGATTTTTGCTCTATACTCGGACCATTCGGTCCTTATATCACCATAGTTCTCTAATAGAGAGTTCCGTCTCTGATTGAATTCCCGGCGCTTTAAAGCGCGAGCATGTGGAATATAGCGCTGGAACCACTCTCGACTCTGTGGCTTCACAATATCCCATGGTGGATTCCCCAAGACTGCATCAAAACCGATTTGTTGCCCAGAGAAGACATCCGGGAATTCGAATTCCCAATGGAAGAACTGTAAATCTGAATCTGATTTAATCTCTTCAATAATCTTACGCTCCTCATCTGACGGCGGATCCTCCCAATCTTGCGGTAACGGCGCGGAATCAAGTTTCTCAATTGGCCAAAACCAAAGAGCGCACCACCGATCCATGCGGGTTTTTAATCGGTTAGAGCCAGCATTTTCCAGAACTTCTTTTTGATATTTTTGATCTCGTTCGTTTTCATCAATCAAGTCGTGCATTTCGCTATATGTGTCAGCAAGACTCGATTTAATATCAGTTGTTTTAGTTTTCTTGAACCAGTGTGTTTGATATTGTCGTTGTTTTTCTATTATTTCGATACCGGGCTCAATTTTTTCCTTACGTATCTGTTTAATTTTCTTTGTATTATCTCCAGATCTTCCGTCACCTCCACCTCTATTCCATGCTCCAATTGGATATGATTCAAATTCTTGAGTCCAAGCACCAATAAGACTATTTCCGGTCTTCAATTTATGATCTAAGAAAGTAAATGGAAGATCCGAATCAAGTGTCTCAATCCAAAGACTGAGCTTGGAAAGCTCCACTGCTAGTGGGTTAATATCAACACCATAGATGCATCTCTCAACAACCGAACGTTTGAGTTGAATTTCAAGTCGGCCCTGCCAGTTTTCGTCCTCCTCCATATGGATATTGAGCAACCGTTCATTCAGATATCCCTTTGCAGTCTCACCAAGTGGAGCAGAAACTGGCTCGCCTTCACGAAGTTCTGGGAAGACGTATTCTTCAAAGGACTCTTTGAGGGCTTCTGTGAGATAATTTAATGCTGCTACGGGGAATGTTCCAGATCCCATAGCAGGATCACAAATTTCCAACTCGAGTATCTCTTCGGGGGTCTTGGGAACCTTTGAGTTATCGCTCTGTTTGTATGCAAGCGGCTCAAGTGTCCGTTTGACAGTCGGAATTGCTAGTTCAGGAGGAGTATAGAAGGTTCCCGTTGATTTTCGAGTGCCTCCGTAACTCACAAGATATGTACCACCCTGGCGAACAATCTTATCAACTACGCGCTTCGCAGCTTTGTTTTCATATTTCTCCTTGGTCGTAGGATCCATCGCACGGACGGTATTATGATGAGGCATGAACACTTGCGTTTCTTCCACAACTCGTTTCGCCCACCGATGGACTCTTTCTTCTAACTCATCCCCGAACTTTATCTCATTAGCTATACCCTCCGAAACATCATCAGGCTCATTTTCATCGAAGTCACTTTCTGACACCTCTTCGTCGCCGAGGAAAGACCCCGAGGCATCGCCTTTTAGGTTATCAACTAAAGTATTTATCTGGTCCTCATCTAGATCTTCGAGAACACTAAACGGAAGTGCTGGTTGGTCCCCAATGTTCAGAAATACGATAGCTCCATCTTCCTCACTCGCCTCTCGAAGTTCGTAGTCCAGCAGCCCCTCGTACATCATGCCAATGTACTCGGTTCGCAAATCGCTGAAATCGACAGGGCCGGTGCGGCGCTGTCCGCCACTCTTGAACTCGGCGATCTTCAGCTTCTCCAGAACTTCGAGGATGGTCGCATCGCTCAGTCGGATATCGTCATCCTCGAATACAGCGAGTCCTGCGAGCACGTCATCATCCCCGTCTTCACCGGGCGGTCGGAATAGACGACCACCGTACGCGCGGAGGGGGACATCGCTGTGCGGACTCCCGTAGTAGACGAGACGGGACAGGGCCTGCAGACGCGGCCACGCACTGTACTGCTTTTCGAGCGTGTCCTCGCCTTCCTCGATGCGGGCCTCCCGAAGATCTTGGAACAACCCTTCGACACTGTACGAGTTGTAGTAGACTGGGTTGCCCTTCGGGAATAGCTCGCGACTCTCGGCGTACAGCGCAACGACGAGTCGCATTACGATTCGAATCGCAGCCTGGTAGCGAGCGCGAAGTTCGTCACGCTGACTGAGATCCTGCTCTGTCAACGGTGCGAGTATCTCCTCGCGTTCCTCCTCACTCATCTCCATCAGGATCGCGTCGAGGTCTTTCAGGAGGAGTTCGACCGCCTCGCGAACCTGCGTACCCATCACGTCCGAAAGGTCTGCCTGCCGGTCTCGGCTGGCCTTGATCCGACCAATAAGTGATTCCTCTTCGTCCTCGGACGGCGTCGGGAGGACGTCGTCCCTTAGCAAACCGTAGAACCCACGGAGTGCTCGTCGACCCTCGCCGCCCTGGAACCACGCCTGTGCATCCCATTCAGTCCAGCTCTCGTGGTCGAGCGTTGCGTGGATGACGCGGAACTGATGGCCATTTGTGAGAATGCCGATATCAGTTCCAGTCTCCCGGAGTAATCGAACGAACTTTGCGTAGGTTCGCTTCCCGCTGTAGATCCCGATCTGATCCGGGTCACCGTTATCATCCGTGACGCGATCGGTGTCGATCCACACCATCGCCCGAGCCTCGTCGTCCTGATTGAGAAGGACGCGATTCGGTCGGAGGTCCCCTCTTCGGAACTCTGCGGGAACATTTGTCTCCTTCATCCACCACGACTTCGAATGGCCAAGGAGGTCTTCGAGAACGACGTCGAGCCAGTCGTAGAGTTCGTCAGAGTCGTTCCGGAAACTCTTGTACGACCGCCTGAGCGTCTCGTACTCACGCTCGCCGAGACTTGGCGGTCCATCCGGGAAGATCTCCTCGAGGACGATTGGACTCAGGAGGACACCCTGATGTTTGAGTGTCGTCCACCAGGCGTTGGGTTCGTCCTCTTGGACAACTTCGACAGCGCTCATTGTGCGTCACCCCCTCGAACAGGGACGTACAGTTTTGCGCCTAGTTCGGTGACGTCGATTTCATCAGCCAGCGTGTAGCGTTTCGGGAGCACTTCTTCTAAGAATCGTTCGTTCTCACGCTCGAGTCGTTCTCTCATGAGCCGCTGGTTTTCTTCCCACACTTGCAGGTCCTCTTCGGACAGCTGGCGACGTAATTCTTCAACGCGCCGCTGACGGTCGACGTTCTCTTCGGGGTCAAAGGTGAGTTGCTGTGCTTTCTCCTCGGCTTGCGCAAGCTCCTCGCGCAGTCGTTCCTTCCGCTGATCGGTGAGGTCTTGTTCGAGTTCCTTCATCCGTTGATCGAATTCTTCTTCGAGCTGTTCGCGAGCATCCTCGCCTGCGGCGTCGAGTTCTGACTCGAGTTCTTCTCGCGTCTCTTGTCGGAGGTTCTCTTCGAGGGGTTCGACGTGTAGGTCAACGTTAACGAAAGCAGGGCGGAGATCGTTCCACCACTCGACCATCGTCGACTCATCCAGTGTTCGCTCATTGTCTACCGTCGGCGGGTTCTCCGCTCTTGAGAGGCCATCAGGTGTGACGTGGAACCACCACGACCCGACATCGGCGTGTACGACTTCTTGGAGCTGGTTACGTGCAGTCAGTAAGTAGTGGAACTCGACGTATGCCTCCCGTCCCATATCTGGGTTGTAGCCGACGAGTGTCCAGCGGTTGATATCGTCTTCCTGGCCCCAGATTGCCCGGCGGAAATACGACATACTCGTCTCGACGAGCGGATGACCGATACGGATCAAACGGGAGCCTTTCTGCGGCCGATAGATCTCCCGGCCGTTTACCTCGTTGATGAAGGTTTGCGGATCGAAGACGAGCTCGGGCATCGACTCCTGGGCATCAGCGAGATTTCGAGTTAGGAACTCTTTGAGTCGTCCGCGGGCACCAGTGATGCGGTATCCGTTCCGATTCTGCTGGAGATCTGCATTATGCAGTTCGAGATACGAGTTGACGACATTCCGTATCGAGCTAGGGGTCAGGTCGTACTCGCGACTTGCCTGTTGGAACTGCTGCTTGGCTTCGAAGAACTCCTCCTGCGTGGGTGCATCAAGTTCCTCAAGGTCCTCTTTAGCGGGATCGTCACTACGGACTCGTTCAACGCGGTCATCTAGCGTACTTTGTTCGATGCTACCGCCCCAGAACCGACGCTGGACACCGCTATCGATGACTGTGCTAACGCTACCGAGATCGTCGCGTGCTTCATTAACCTTATTCAGCACATACGCGAGGAAGCGCTGATCGGCCTGCTCATCGCTCGTGTAATGGAAGATACCGACGTCACGTTCCTGTCCGTGGCGATCCACGCGACCATTGCGTTGTTCAAGTTTCATCGGATTCCACGGTATCTCGTAGTGACTAACGTAACGACACATTCGCTGGAGATTCAACCCCTCACTCGCGCTGTCCGTCCCCACGAGAATTCGGAGAGGTGAATCAGGATCGTTGAATGCTTCCTTGATATCATCTCGCTCCGTCCGCGACATCCCGCCATAGACGGCTTGCACAGTGTGACCGCTGTAGCCAGCATCTTCGAGTCGAGCTAAGACGTGATCTTGCGTGTCCTTGTATTCAGTAAAGAGAATAAGGCGCTCATCGTCTTTCGGATCGGAAGGGGCACCGAGAAGCGGCTGAAGGTTTTCTGTTGGGAATCCGTGTTTGAGATGTTGAACGAGTGCGTCAGCCTTCGAATCTGGAATGTCGAGTCCCGTCTCAGGACCCTTCGCTGTGACTTCTGCCGTCCACCCAAGGTTGCGTAGAGCTTCGCTTACCACCTCAGCAGGGTCCTCCAAGCTGGGTGCTTCCTCGAAAAGCCACGAGCCACCTTCGGCTGCTGCAAGCCGTTCACGATCCTCTCGCTCGATATCGTCTTCGATATCCTCTTCCACCTCGTCGAAGGTCTGTTGCAGCTCTTGTTCAGTGGTGTAGAACTCTCGCGATCCAACGTGACGCCACCACGTTCTAGCGAATGCGTACGGCGAACTGAGGAGTCGCTTATTGAGAATTGTGAATATGAACTGTCCCCAGTTCTCTTTTTGCTTTCCTCGCTCGGAGAGTTCTGATTTCGCCCGATCACGGTACTCACGCAGGGCTTCGAACAATTGCTTTTCCTCTGGCGTCAGATCGACAGGAACGCCATTCACGTGCCGGTCGGGGAATCTGTCGATAGTCGATGCCTGATTGATTTCCCTCTTTAGCCGCCTCGACATGATGGTATCGAGATGTCGGCGGTCCGTTTCGGAGAGGCTCGGTTTTTGGATGAAACGAATGGGATCCAGCAGTTCGAGTAACCCAAGGAAGTGCGAGGTATAGCCGTCGTGTGGCGTGGCAGTGAGGAAGAGGCGATGCTCAAACCACTTTGTGAGACGCCGCATCATCTGTGTACGGACCTTCTCGTCACGCGTGGATTTCGGCGCGAAGTGATGAGCCTCATCGACGATGAGAAGATCCCACGGTGCGAAGGTGCCGCCCATCTCCTCTTGACGTTTTTTCGCACTCGCTTCGAAGTCCTGGTAGATGACCTCCTGTCGGAGGTAGTCCATGCTCGTAATGATGTGGTTGTGGACTGCCCACGGATTCACGTCACTCCCGAGTTCACGCTGCGTACGACGTGCCTCGTCAGCATCGAGAATGGTAAAGTTGAGGTGGAATTTCTCCTCCATCTCCTCCTGCCACTGGACCTGAAGACTGGCTGGACAAACGATAAGGATCCGTTTGATCCGCCGACGAAGAATGAGTTCCGTTGCGATCAAACCGGCCTGAATCGTCTTGCCGAGCCCCACGTCGTCTGCGAGAAGAAGCGAAACCTGGGGCATGCTCATCGCCTTCAATAGTGGCGTCAGTTGATAATCTTCGATTTGAATTGCTGATGCCCATGGTGAGACTAATGGTAAATCTTCATTCGAATCGATAAGAGATTGAATGGACTGGAGACTAGTCCATTGGACAGAATCTAGATAGGCATCATAATATTGTGGTTGATCGGGCTGTTGTTGTGGAATATTCGGCCAGCCAGCATTCTCTAAAAATCCAGAGGTGGGTTCAAGTTCCCACAGAATTTGATCAGTTTGGGGATGCTCATGACCATCGAGATAATCGACAGTGACTAAGTTCAAGGGCTGTTCCTGACTATTCGAGTTCGTCACTCCTGTTACGAGTGCTGGCCGATTCCGAACCTGTATGAGTTGCCCACGTTCAGGGGGCTGCGAGGCGATTTGACGAGAACTATTCATGATTGGGGATCAAATATATTCTGATGAATGGATTACTTCTATCGAATAGTAATGAACCTGTTGATAGGAGAAATCGGCAGGAACTTTCGGCGGCTATCTTGACAATGAATACAGTCTTCGAAACCTAGACGAGGACCAAACTACACATTCCCTGGAATTTATCGCTAAGAGTAGTACCCGCAAGATTGGTCGTTGTAATTAGCTTCCACGGAAATCAAGAGCTGCGGCTCAGTCAAGTTCGGTTCATCCCGCGTCAAAGAACGTTCTACACGAGGGTTTATTATGTAAGTGGGTACTTGGATTAATCGATGCAGTCGGCAGCTGAAGATGAAAAACCAGATTTTAGCTACAGTGGTCAGCTACTCTTCAACGGCATTTACACATCAACACTTAAAGAGAGTCCGTCTAATGATCTCAATCAACAGGATGCCAAAGAGCGCATTCGTGCTCAAATTCCAGAATTAGCGGCGTCAACAAGCGGCGGCCCTCAATCTGGCTTTCGGCACATCGGATTCTCGGAGGCCCTTGAACGGTACGACTTCAATGCAGAGAACGCGAAGCTCTCCGAACCGATCCATTCTAAGATTGTCTCGGATATGCTTGACTTAGAGTACGTTAAGGAGGAATTCACTGGGAAGACACTTGTTCTGACTGAGGATAACCAGCGAATCAGCGGTGAGGAGATTGAAGAACACTCAGCATATCTCTACTGGAATCTTACATCACTGCTCTTGGTTCATGGTGCAAAGCCGGATCGGGAGCGAGCGATGAAAGCGATTTATCATGCGCTAGGCATTACTAATGACAAGATTGAAAGCCTTCTTAGCATCAAGCCTGTCGACTTCGACCCGTGGTTTCTGTTCTGGCTTATATATCAAAACAACAACTCGAACCCAATAAGTAAAGATATTGGTATTTTTCGAATTCAGAATATTCAACTGAAGCAGCAGGCCGACATCAGAGACACGTTTGGAGATAAAACGCGGGTGACCGGCTCTACTGACGCCGTTGAGTCTGTGCAAGTGATTGCAGGTCTCCTCCACGGAATGCTACCCATCGGGCTTGAAGCGAAGTTCGATATTGGTGGCGAGTATCTAATTGCCGACATTAGTGCTTCCGGTCGAATACATATACGCGCAGAAGAGGCCATCAGTGCCGCCTCCAAGCTTGAACGGGCACTCTTGGGAATTCAATTTGTCCAAAACCTCGTTCAAGCACAACAGAGATGGGAGTACTTCGATCCGGACAAGAAGTTCGTCTCTCCGGAGTTCTCGAAAACGCTATATGATAACGCGAAAGATCAAAACGTTTCAATTGACTTTGACAAGGAACTTGTCCGCAAACAGGTGGCCAAGCGCAAGGAATCGCTAGATGACTGGAAGCACCTAGACTTCTCGTAGACAACTATGACACCTACTCACCGTTTCGAAACTGCCATTATGTCGGCCATCATAGACTCAGTACCCGGAGATGCCAGTGAGTAAGAGCAGCGTTCGACAGGTCGGATTTGATGGCGCTGACTCACAAGACTTCCCTGGAGAGTCTCCGATTACCGAGTATTTCGTCCATTCTCGAACGGTAGACGAAGTCTACATTCGGCCGCGTGACGAGTATCCGTACCCTGAACAGAGCATTCTTGAAGGTACGTTCAAGTATGAAGACGAGAGCTTCTTGGGGATCGCCTCTGCGTCAGTAGCGTTTCAGCTCCGTCGCGGCTCTCGTGTCCTGTTTGTCCAGAAAAAGAGCGGATCAGCGAAGCTCCGGTCTATTGTGAGCGCCTTAGACGAGCGACTGGACCACGAGTTGGGAGAAGATGTTACTGTTCACGACCAGTTTCATCCGTCCCGCGAAGGCATCTGGTCGTTTATCCATTCCGCAGAATGGGTAAGCTCGCTCACGCTACGGATTCAAAGCGAGGACGTCTCGTTTACCGAGTACGCAGAGTCCGAGAATATCTCCTTCGAGGATATCGATGGCGAGTATCCTATTGCCTTCGCCGACCTCGTATTCGAGGCTCCTTGGGGTGATCCGGTTAGCGTCATTTACGATCACGGCCACCTAGAGGTTGCCACCAACAGCGACGAATTATACGAGTTTATTCTCCAGCGGTTCGAGACAGACGTTCTAGCTCAGTAGATGGTTCTTGAGCGAATAATCACCTCTGGTCGCTCACTTTGGCCCTCCGGATACGGGGCACGATTCAAGCTCTTCATTGCGGCGTACCGTGAATCAGTGGAGTACGCTCGGACGACTGTGCTTACGACTGTCTGCTGGATAATCGCCGGGATCTGTGTCAGACTTCTTCCCGGTGCACAAATTCCTCTGTACGGAAACGTCAGTCGGGGTGTCGCTAATGATCTGTTTTTCATCTTCGCTGCCCTCGCGCTGGCGATAGTTTTTATTATTCAACCTTTCCGCTTCTATTGGCGCTCGGGATCGTTCATTTACGAGGCGAGCTGGTTCCCAATTCGGCCCACCGCCCGCGTTATTGAGGAAGCCCAGCACGGAACGTTCCGAGCTGAACGCAAGACACCGTACGATATTGCGCTCATCTTACGCATCCCTGGGCAAGTCGATGCAATGGATATCCAACTACACTCGCCAAGCAACAGCGTGACCTTCACGCTCGGCGACGAGCTGCCAACTGACATATCTGCCTATCCTAAGAACCAGGGGTTTCGGTTCGACCGAGAGATGAATAACGATATCGTCACACCGATCCTGCAGATTGAGCGCATCGGCCGGCTCGCAGGTGGTCCCGACACGTATGTCTACGTGTATGATGTCTCGAAGAACGATACCGGCGGACCACTCCCGCCAGATGAACTAAAGCGAGACGGTAACGAACTACTAAAAATCAAGGTGACTGATTAACGATGGCTACTGACGCTACTCCGTTCGATTACACAGGCCAGCTAAGGTATCACGCATACGAGTACCGAGGACCTGAGATGAGCGTTGAGGAACTACTCGAAGCGCTCCCTAACGGCCCCGGTCGCAGTGGACTGTCTACGACCCATCCAGAGTGTTATGAACGCGAAGACCTTGTCGCCCATCTCAGTGCCGAACTCGCTGAAACGCACATGCAGCTTCCGCCGACCTTGAGCGCGGTTCGGCTTACGCAGTACCAACTTGGGGCCCGTATTGAAGCCATCGACCCCGACAGCAACACCGTTGTCGACGTCCATCAGATCAACACCACTCAGGCCGATATCGCGGCGATGTCTCCCCAGCGGTTACTAATACGCGGCCCACATCAGTTTACTGAAAATATCAAGCAACAAATGGAGCAAAACCTCGGCCGCGAGGGTCGTCTCTTGCCAATTGAGTTCGAACCTGCGTTCTTCCTGTGGATCTATGCGGGCCACTGGCATGATACGACTGCCCGCTTCGACAAGATTACACCGATTCGACTGACCGGTGCTACAATGGTCGGCGATACTGACACCTTTGGTCGTGATATTACACTTGATGGCGACGAGCTGGTGACCAGTAGTCTAATACACGCAGCCTTGCTCTCGGAAAATCAATTCGAAAAATTACGTGGACAATTCGAGCTAGACGACCGCTACATTCAGGCCAGTCTCAATGTGAACGGGCAAGTACATGTCCACGTCGCTGGAGATCTGCGGCAACGGGGTATGGCGGAGCGGTTTGTCACCGCGACCCGTGTTGTAGATCAGTTCGTCACGGAGTATCTACGCTGGTTGGAACTCCCTCGAAATGAGCGCTACCCGCCAGCGAGTTTCTTCAAGCAGTTGGACGAGGCCGCGGAAGCTCAAGGACTTGAGTTATCTGCGGATATTGACGATATGTTGGCAATGTTCGCGGAGCAGAGAGGAGAAACAATCAACGAGTATCTCGAAAACGGATAGAAGTTAATAATTCCGTATATAAAATAATATACTATATGTTGCGAATATATTTGTTCAATTTGTGCCATTTGTTTTCCGTTCCGATTCTCCCGTTACAAATGAGTACACACCTCTCCCTCCCACTAACCAATTTTATTATTTCAGTATATAATCAGGAATGATCTCTTGACTCTCGAGGATCTTCTATTAGTCGGTATTCACCGGTTGGTGCATACATCTGTTCAGCATAATCAGCTGCGATCAGTTGCTTAAGATTATTTCGAATCGTCTCTCGCGACCAATCAACTTCGTTCTCAATCCGACCAACAGTTGCACAAGAACAGGGCTGGCCGGCAAACCAGTCAAGTAACTCGACCATAGATTCAGTCAGTTGAATCGGCATACAATTGCGCATAGGCGCTTTGGGTATTAGTATCTGCTTTGCAATAATACTTTGCACTAGTACTTCGCAATACGCAAAGTTAAAGTAGCATTAAGCCACACTAGTAGTTGAGGAGGATGGTTTCGCCAGAACTGATCTGGCCCGGTGTTTGTGGCACCGAACCATGCTTCTCGCCAGGGAGAAGCAATGAGCACTAGCAACTCAACCGCAGAAAACAGTATCGCCTCCGAACAGACGCACCGAATCACGGGTCCCCACGCCGAACCCCCAACGGTTGCAAACGCCACCACCTACTGGCGCTGTGAGTCCTGCGAACGCGAATCCATCCGCGAGCAGGACCTCCACCGCGAGACCTTCCACGCCGACGAGTGCGAGGTGATCGACCAATGCTGACCGAAATTCCCACCGACACCACCCAACTGTTCGCCGGCGCGCGACTCTCCCAAACCAATCCCAACTGCACGGCCTGCAACCGAACCCTCAGAGAAGGCGAACAGGTCACGATCTATGCCGCCCGTCAAGAAGACGCCCCCACGTTCGCCATCGAACGCATCTACTGCCGACAGTGCACCCCCGAGGAACTCACCAATCCAACGCTCGGCCTAAGCGAACACCTCCTCCAAACCCGGCTTACCCGAACGCTGGACGTTCGCACCCAGCGTGAGTTCCAGACACTCGGCGAGATCCAGACGCTCGATACAAGCGCCCCGAGCCAAGGCAGTGCCGAAGCCCACGCCGACGACCCCCCGACAGCACTCCTGCGGGATACCCACATCCAGAACCCCGCCAGCGCCGTCTATCACATCGACGACGGGGAGGGCCAGCCCCTCTGTAACTGCGAGACGAACGCTCAGTACACGCCGGTCCCACTCGAAGAAGCCGAGGCGAGTACGGCCCGCCGGTGCGAGAACTGCCAGATCGCCCGCGAGGGCCAACAGGCGACCAAGTCCTGTCCCCACTGCAATACCAAGATCGGGATGAGCGCGTGGCCCCAACACGTCCGGGCATGTACGGGTGATCCGACCGACGCCGCCGAGGAGACCACTCCCGACGGCGACCCCGCGATCACCGACACTCAGCGCGCGACGAGTCCGGCCACACGCACGGGCGCTCGGACACCGCTCCACCAGAGCCAGGAGTAACCCGCGCCACAATGGGCGGGCTTTCGCACAGCGCCAGCGCTGTACGCCCACCGAGAGCCTTGCCTGTCCCAGTCTGTGTTCTACGTGTCATCACCCCGCTGCGCCACGTCGTCGAAACGCTTGCCAGCCACGAGACGGGCCCCGCGATCGTCTCATCATCATCCTGTTTCCAATGACCGACACTACAACGACCGAGAGCACCGCCACCGACCAGTCCGCGACGACCAATGAGCCAACGCTTGAGTCGGTCTATGAACAGCTCGAGGCGCTCACCGACCGCTTCGAGCAGCTTGAAGCCGAAGTCGAACGCAAAGACGAGCGCATCGAGGAACTCGAGGCAGAGCTCACCGAGTACAAGCGCTTTGCCGGCTCGGAATTCGCCGACGTTCGCGGACGGATTACCGATGTCGAAGAACAGACCGACGAGCTCGAAACAACGCTTCAGGAGACGCCCATGGAGACTATCGACCCCGAGGAGAACGGCTCCCAGACCACGACCACGGAGACACCATTAGAACGGATCTGTACGCTCCCCGAGCACGTCGCCGATCGCGAGCTCACGACGAATCAGAAACGCGCTCGCTTCATCGCACGTGACGTGCGCGACTACGCCGAGAAGGCACCTGTTGGGCTCGTGCTCGATAGCCGGACGATTGCGAAGGTCATCACTGCCGCCGAAGGGTCGAAGCCTCACACGCAAACTGTGGCCCGCGTCATGGATTTCCTCGCAAAACTTGGAAAAGACGAGGTCGAGCAGACGAAACGGCGTGGCAAGAAGCTCGTTGTCGTCGACGAAGAGGCGGCCGACCGCTATCACGATCGTTGTGATCGGGATAGTGAGCACGCCCCTACGGAGAGCGTGATGTCCTAACAACGGGACAACAACAAGGAGCAGAGCCGACGACAACCACCCCGGGTAAGCCCTCCTCTCCTAGTCACAACTCCGAACACCCTCTTCCCGTTATAGTAGTAGTAGAGGGAGGAGAAACGAATTTGCTGGTTCTGCCTTCGGACGCGTATCACACCACGGTGTGATTGGGTTGGTTATCTCAATCAGACTCTTCATACAGTACCTTGTTCAACACTATTTGAGCCTTTCATTGAGACTGAGATCGCCACCATTTCGAAACAGATCGAAACGTCGGCGTGAATAGTCGGTCCGTTGTGCGTGTCTCATTGGTGGCTGTAAAGCTCAAATTCTTTGCCCATTCCGTATGTTGAACAAGGTTTTGGAGCAGGCGCTACAATCCGAGAATCACTACAGTACTCCTCGAGAGGCCGTCAAGCGAACTTCCCGACAAGCTACTGGCGAACGACAACAGCCGGTTGGTTCGTGACCGTGTCTCTGACGATGAATCGACGGGTAGCCCACTTCTCAGAAGTAAGCAGGCGGATACGCGTAGTTGGCTCTCATCTCTTTCTCTTTATTTACCATCTCCCGTAAACATATACGATAAATATCGCGATGAAAAGCGTCTAAAGTCATTTCGACGGAGCCCCAGAAATCGACGGGATTAATCCGAGAGGTGCCGACTTTGGCAACTGTCTATCATGCCCAACGGTGATACAGCTCTTGTGACCGGTGGCTCGGGTGCGATCGGGCGTGCGGTTGCTCCGACGCTCGCCCGGGTGGGGTTCGATGTCACTGTCGCATACCATCGAGACGAAGCGGGAGCGAAAGCGGCTGCCGAAGCGGTCCGAGAGCACGGTCAGCGAGCGACGATCGTCCAGGCCGATATCCGCGATACCGAAGAGGCGGCTGCACTCGTCGAACAAGCAGCCACCTTAGGGCCGGTCGCCGTCGTGGTCAACGGCGCGGGGGCCGTCAATCCCGGGCCGGTTGAGGAGGCACCCGATAGCATCGGGAACGTGCTCGCAGTTAACGTGGAGGGCGCGATCAACGTCACGACACCGGCGATCAAATTGCTTCGAGAGAACGATGGAAGCGTGGTCAACATCAGCAGTGTCGCGGCGGTCCACGGTACCGTCGATACGACCTACGCGACCGCGAAAGCGGGCCTGCTAGGATTTACGAGATCGCTCGCGCGGGAAGTCAGCCCAGATGGCGTCCGCGTCAACGCCGTCGCACCCGGACCGGTAGACACCCCGATGAACGACACGATCACCGATTCGCTCGAGGACCGCCGGTTTCGTGGCCACCACACCGTTGATACGCTCCTCGATCGGTATGAGGCGACGCCGGAGGAGGTCGCATCCGCAGTGCGGTTTCTCGCGACCCACGAGTTCATCACCGGCGAAATACTGCATGTCGACGGCGGGATGTCGCTCAGTTGAGCACGGGCCGCCACCAATCGAACCCTACGGGCGGCTCGGGACTCGATCAGCTCGGATCGTAGGTTGTCGTCCGATAGAGGAACGAGGTGAGATATGTCTCGTGTGTTTCCCGGAGATCGACGGACGCGGGGTACCGCCCGCCGTACACGTTCGCGATCGCTGGCGAGCGGACCAGCGTTCGTTCGAGGTCGTCGCTCCCGACCACGACCGCAAGGTAGGCGCCATCGGGGGGCACGACGGCGTCGGACTCGCGGTTGGTAACGCCGGCGAATTGGAATGGGAGTTCGGGGACCAGCGTATCCGTTCGAAAGACAGTCGGACGCAACCGGGCGATACCGTCTCGTTCGACGAGGCGCTGCTCGCAGTACGCGGCGGTGACGTCCTGTCCCGGAATACGCCTTATAGCGTTAGTTACCTGTTCAGCCGTATCCGGGGCGAATCCCGGAACGGTGGCCTGCTCGTCGATTAATGATCCGTATGTCGGTCCGCTCAGTTCCGTGACCCGACGGGCGAGCCGCTTGGCCAGCACGTCGCCGTTACACTCGCCCGTCGCGACGATCCGAGTGAGGCAATAGCATGCCCGTCCGGCCGAACGGAGCACGCCACGAGCGAGGGAATCGAGTTCTTGCTCCGTCGGCTTACGGGCAAGGACGGCGATGCTCTGTCCCGGCCCGTACGTCTCGACGCTCGGCTCAGTCCGAAACGACCCTACCGCGTCTTCGGTGCCGAACGTCATCGCGTGGTCGGTCTCGCGACACACGGTCTCACCGATCGACCGATCGCCTGGGAGCACGTGGACCGCCGATTCGGGGACGCCGGCACCCCGGAGAGCGCGCGCCAGTCGAATCGCCGTCAGGGGATCACGGTCGGACGGCCGGAGGACGATCGGTATCTTCATCGCAAGCGCGAGAGCTGGCCAAGCGTACACCGCGGGATCGTTCGACGGCATCATCCCGCCGAGGACCCGCACACGAGGTGTGAACGCCAATCCGACGTCGGTTTCCCGGGTGTAGGCCGGGTCGTCGTACACATCGAGGGCGCCGGTGGGCGATTGGGCACGCAGCGACTCGGCGGCGTGTCTGAGGCCGAACGCAAGCCAGTGAGCGCTCGTCCGTACCCAGCCCGCCGGCAGCCCCGTCGCCTTGACGACGCTTCGCTGGTATCGGTCGAACGGGACACAAAAGGTAGTGGAACTCGCCGCCGGCGCGCCCTCGTCGACGAACAGCTGCCCGGCGGTCGCGATCCGATCAAGCAGGGTCCCTACCGGTAGCGCCTGCAACGCGTCGAAGCCGTCCTCGCGTGCCGTCGAGACGGCGTCGTGGACGGTGACATGGGGCGTTCGCGCCACCTCGTAGAGCGGTTCCCCATCGATCGCCTCGAAAAGCATGGTGCGAGCCGTTTCGGTCTCGCCACTGGAGACGACGGGGAGCATCAGTGCCCGTTCACCGATATGCGGATCCGGAATTGGGGCTGAGGGGATTTTACCGCGGCCGTGGTCGCGGGCGGAGCGGGACGTTTTCCCGTAGGACCAAGCCCGTATCGGTGATCAGTCGCCGGCAGCGGCACCATCAGTACACCCCCTCGACTGCGTCCTGTTCGGCGTCTTCGCCCGTTGCGGGCGTCCGTACCCAGTCCCAGGGAAATGGATCCGTTCCTGGGATTCGCGTGGCGACGTCACGCTCCTCGAATAGGGGGAGGAAAAATTCCTCGTTGAGCACCGTCAGTCGAACAGTCCCTCGCTCGCCGTAGTCGACGAGGCCGCCGTCCTTGTCGACGGTTTCGGGAACGAACTGCGGGTAACACGGGACGTAGTCCAGATGGTATCCACGGTCCTCAGGGGCACTGATTGTGGGCGGTACCTCCGGTGCCACACCCATGAGAGTGTTACCGTACTCGCCGACAAGCGTCTGATCGGCGTACCACTTCTCCCGAAAGACGCGGTACGTGTCCCTATCGAGGGACGTTCCGCCGTGGATGATTCCGTCGATCTCCGAATTAGCTATCAGATCCCGGACCGCGGGTCGCTCGAGCAGGCGGGCCGTAGTAAACATAACGTCGATCGACTGGGTACCGAGGACGCGCTCGGCCTGTTCGAGCAGGTGATCGACGTATGCGTCGAACTCCCCGCGGGACGGACGCTCGGAGAGGCGTTTCGCCCAGCGTGGATCCATTGTGACGTGGAAGGGGAGACTACCCCATTCATGCGCGAGATGCTGGACGAAGGTCCCGGCATTGTTCGCACCGCCGGGCGGTGCGACCCCGAGGACGTTGCCCGTCGGGAACTCCCAGTGATCAAGGACCCGTGTCATCCAACCCGCCTGCTGGCGCCAGTAGTCCCGCATGAGCACCCGTTTCGGGGCGCCGGTCGTTCCGCCGGTCTCGTAGACGCGCCGCTCCCCATTAAGCGAGCGTGGTGCGAACTGCTCAACGGGCAGCGTCCGGAGAACGTCCTCGTCGAATGGCTCGAAGATGTCGGTGAGGTCGTCGAACCCGGTAACGCGGGCGCGAACGTCGATCCCTTGCGCCTCCTGCCAATCGAGCCAAAACGGCGTCCCGGTGTCGGGGTCAAAGTGCGTTTCGATTACCCGTCGCATCCACTCGTTGAGGGTCGTATCTACCGGTCCGTACGGATTCGTCCACGTGGTGGTTCCGGTCATGGTCATGATTCGAGGAGGGCGGTGAACTCTGTCGGCTCCGATTCTGGGGAAAGAAGCGATCCGAGAACGAGACCGCTACATGCAAGCACGAGTGCTGGGAGGAATGGCATGAACATAAACGAGGGTGCAGGGCCGAATGTAGCCGCGAGGAAGTACCCCTGGCCGAGCATGACTGACGCGATCGCGCCGGTTGCAGTCACTCTCGACCAGTACAGCGGGGCGATGTACGCCGGTAGGAGGAGGGCGTTCCCCTGAATGAAATATATCGCGAGGTCGATGATCGTTCCTTGCTGGGGCAGGGCAAGTGCGAGCCCCCCAATTAGCAAGCCGACGGTCGTAAGACGGCCGACCCAGGTCTCACGTCGATTGCTCGCAGCCGGGGCGAGATGGGCCCGGTACAGATCATGAGATACCAATGAAGAGAGCGTCAGTACGAGGCTATCGGCGGTACTCATCATTGCAGCTAGCGCCCCACCCATGATGATACCGAAGATCCACACCGGGGTGTACTCCGCGAGCAACGCCGGGAGGATCGTATCGGGGGAGTCCAGTCCAGGCATCGTCACGACACCCCACACCCCCAGCAGGACCGGGACTAGTGCGGCCACGATGACCATCACTGGCCACCAGATCAATAGCGATCGGAATGCCCGTTCGCCGTCGGCCGCCAGAAATCGCTGAAACATCTGTGGGTACGCGATGATCGCCATCGTATTCATCAGCAGAAACGAAACCCAGACGCCGGGCGTGAAGAATCCGAGATCGCCGCTGGGTTCGAGGTGGTTCGAGGTTTCGGCGAGCATCGCGGTCGTCCCCGCGGGCTCCAGCGTCGGAAACAAATAGAGGAAGGCGGCGACGAGCAGGACGACCATCGCAATACCTTGAAGGACGTCTGACCAGGCGACGCTTCTGAGCCCACCCAGACCCAAATAAATAGTCGTGACAAGCGTTAGGAGGATAGCTCCCTGGGTGAACGTGATTGCTCCCTCTGTGATTGTTTCGAACAGGAGCCCTCCTCCCATCGCCTGAATGGAGAGATACGGAATCGCCCAGACAAACTGCACTCCCAAGATCAGGAGCTTCACTGTCGTGCTGTCGTACGCGTCCCCGACATATTCGGTCGGGGTGAGATACCCTCGTTGGCGGCCGATGCGCCAGACTTTCAACCCGACGAGTGCAAGCGGAATCCCGGCAAGTGCCTCAACACCTAACAGAGCGAACCACGCCATCCCGTGCTGATAGCCCCAGCCGGCACTCCCGAGGAAAATGAAGGCGCTCATGAGTGTTGCGAACATCGTGAGAGGAAACACCACGACCCCCAACGTGTTGCCCGCGAGGAAGTACTCCGTGGGCGTCGATCCGGTGCGGACGTAGCCAGCCCAGCCGATCGTTAGCGTCACGAGGAGATAGACGGCGATGATGCCGATGACGACGGTATTCACCGTTTCTCATCCTCTACTGGTCGCCTGAGAGGCCATTCGTAGCGGACACCGGCTATCGCCGCAATGAAGGCTGCGGTAATCATGAATAGTAGTGTTGCAGCGGCCCAGAGCGGGAGCCCCCAAACGATTGGTTCGACCGGAAGCCACACGGCTAGACTCATCAAGACGAACAGGATTCCAAACAACCACCACAGTCCGGTCTCGGAATCAACCGATATCATTTCCGAAGTCATAATCGGATAGTATTATCTGGTTATAGCGGGTTTGATTAATCTATCGAATCGGCTGTCCAGCTCTGGTATCCCCATCGGTAGGGCTGATCGTCCTGATGATGTTTTTCCTCACACCGTAGGTGACGATGGAAAACCGTACAGTCGGTGACTTCGGAGCTGCTGCGTTCACGTCTCTGCTAGGCTAGCTTTCCCCCTCGGAATCCGCGTTGCAACTGGTGAGATACCCAACCTACGTGCTTTATGGGTTGAGGGAAAGATTCCGTTTTATGGCGCAACTTACCGATACCAACCGGCATCGTAGCGGTCGCAGTCCCTAGGGCGTCGATTCGGCCCGCCTCATGCCCAATTCAAAAAATTGCGCTGAAGAATGTTCTTCTCGAGCTCACGTCGAACCTCTGCGTTCGCGCCTACTCGAAAGCCGTCGAAGCTCTCAAATCGACGGTCGCCGAGTGGAAGAAGGGTAACAGCCGTCCGCTCCCCCGATTCTCGGAGCCGTCCACCGTCTACGACAAACGAACGCTAACCATCAAGGACCGTTCTGCGACCCTCTCGACGGTTAACGGACGGGTCGCCGTCGAATACGTCCTCGGTGACTACCAGCGGTCGTACCTCGATGACGACAACTACGAGAAGCGGATGGGGACGCTCCACTACCGCGAGGACGAAGGCGCGTTCTACCTTCATATCGTCCTCCTGAAAGAGGTCGAACAGCGGGAGGGCAACCGCGTGATGGGCGTCGATTTGAACTTGAAGAACGTCGCCGTAACCAGTACAGGCGCGTTCTTTGATGGTGGCGAACTGTTGTGGGGTCAGAACCACTACTTCCGAGTCCGCCGGAGCCTCCAAGCCAAAGGCACTCGGTCCGCAACGCAGGCGCTTGCGCGACTGTCGGGCCGAGAAAACCGCTTCGTCTTGGACCGCCTGCATACCATTTCTCGGCGACTCGTAGAAGAAGCCGACGCCCACGACTGTTCGTATATCGCCGTCGAACGGCTAACCCACATCCGTGAGAACATGGATAACGGGAACGACCGCATCAAGCGTCAGATGCACAATTGGGCGTTCCGCGAGTTACAGGAAATGCTCGAATGGAAAGCCGCCGAGTACGGTATCTCGGTCGAACCCATCCCGCCCGCGTTTACGTCGCAGACGTGTTCGCGGTGCGGCCACCAATCGTCTACAAATCGCGGTTCGGATGGGTGGTTTTCGTGCAACGAGTGTGGGCAAGAGTACGACGGCGACTACAACGCGGCGAAGAATATCGGGATGGAGTTGCTAACTGTACCCGAGGGCAAACGCCCCTCGGGGTTGAGCCACGGTCAACTGGCTCTGAAGTCCGGGACGTTAAACCTGAGTGACGACAGTTCGTCCGCCGAATTTCGGCCAGAGGGGGAGTCCCACGGACAAGCCCCGTCCTCAAACGCGAGCGTCAGCGAGCGTTAGGGCGGGGCAGTTGACTGCCTTCTTCGTCCACTACTAGAATACACAACGGCCGAATCAAGCATTGGATGAGCGTACACCTGCCAGGGAAGTAAGAAACCGATAACTAGACGCTGCCTATAACAGATGTGGCTTATCTATTGTCGTGTACTAGGGTGAGGCATGCACGCGAAGGACAGCAAGACGATCAAGTCTCTTGAACGGTCGTTCTCCATACTAGAATATATTGTAACGAACGGTGCCAAGGGAGTAAACGAACTCGCAGAGGAACTCGATTATTCACCGAGTACAGTTCACGCCCATCTAACGACCCTCCACCAACTCGGGTATCTCATTATGGTTGACGGGAAATATAATCTCTCGAATCGATTTCTATATTTTGCGAGACATGGGCAGAAGAGAGTAGAGGGCCTTGATCGTATCAAGACAAACGTTAGGCGATTAGCTGAGGAGACGAATGAGCGTGTCCAGTTCATGGTCGAGGAACAGGGGCGTGGAATCTACATCGATAAAGCTGAAGGCGTCCATGGAGCGCCGAACAATACGTCCCTTGGAAAACCTCGATACCTCCATATATGCGCTTCAGGGAAAGCGATATTAGCACATCTTCCAGAAGAGCGTCGAACCGAGATTATTGATCACTGGGGCCTCCCACAGCAGACGGAGAATACCATTACAGACGAAAAAACACTCGCATCAGAATTGGAAACGATACGAGAAGATGGGATTGCAACGAATAACGGTGAAACCGTAGCCGGATTAATAGCTGTCGGTGCACCAATTCTATCGGTTGATGATCAAGTAATCGGGGCTATTAGTATCTCTGGGCCAGCTCATAGAATCGCGACTGATGGTGAGGTAAACGAGGAATATCGTGACAAATTACTGGGGGCGATCGAAGATATTGCACTCAATCTCAAATATACGTGATCTCTATTCGCTAGTGTAATTCGGTGATAGAGAACAGCAGTAATTGGTGGCAAATCGGCGGCTCTCTAGTTACCACGAGTGCAACGGCATATTTGCTGCAGTAACTGTGCCGAAGGTGTATTCGGTATTAGTGAATGCGGTAGTGAATTTGCTGGCATTATTCGCTATTGCTACACTTATTTCAATAGTTCATACAATACATACTATTATTACCCATAAATTCGTATATTTACTCGTCAAATGTCCAAGATTGCTGCGGAGACAATCCAAGAAGAAGCGAGCGTTCTCGCCTTCGATCTGTGGGATACGCTGCTCGATCGTGAATCGACACTAATCCCTGCATTAGATGAGTTGCTGACTGATCATGACTGCGATTATGATCCAGAAATCTTACTGCGACGATATCTGGCGATGCACTTCCGCGACTCGATGATTGACTCACTGATTCCCGGGCCTCATACTCCGTTCAAGGAGATTAGCCGTCGAGCGCTCAGTTACCGGTTAGAGCAACTCGGTCTCGATGTCCCTGACGAGGAAATCCGTCGAGTCATCCGACAATGGAAGACCCTGCAACCCTATCCGGACGTAGATTCAGCTCTGGATCGCTTAGGTGACGAGTACAAATTGGTCGGGCTTTCGAATGGTGATCCGGATATGCTCAACGCGGTACGTCCAAACTTCGAGACAGAGCTTGACGGCGTTGTATCGGTTGCTGATGCTGGCGCGTACAAACCACACCGAGCGTCGTATGATCTGTGCTGTGACGAATTCGATGTCGCACCTCACGAGGTAGTATTTGTAACTTCTCATACATTCGACCTCGTTGGTGCAAAAGCGGTCGGAATGCGCGGAGCATTCCTTAACAGGCATGAGAACCCGTACGGCGGCTGGATACACCGACCGGATCTTACCGTTGCTGATACCGGAGAACTGGCTGATAGGCTAACTTCTTAGGAGGAGCCGGGACTGCTTCATCTTTACCGAAGCAACTGTCTGAAGGCACTGATCGAGGTTGGCACCGCTTCAACTCCAGACAATAGACGACTCTACCGAGTGCCGACACTGTGTTCAAAGCACGTAGTCCGGCCTACACTGGAGTGAACCATTCTTCGTAGTCATCAGTCCGACCTGCAACGATGTCGAAGAACCGAGACTGGATCTCATCCGTAACAAGGTCATTGGTACCGTTGCCGATGGCGATATCAGTAACCGAGCGGATTGGCGTGATTTCCGCAGCTGTCCCTGCGAAGAACAACTCACTGGCAGTCTCCAGTTTGTCGCGCGATATAGTCGACTCGAAACGTGTTTCATTGTGGCTGCAGTGGCAGGCTCTCTTTTTAACTGGAATTAGGCTACCTAGCCATGTGGAGAACACTCACAATGGCAGATCCACTCACCGATACCACTGTCGCCGTCTTTCTTGCACAGAGAGGCACTGAAGAGGTTGAGTTCACCGAACCAAGGGAAGCTGTCGAGAACGCCGGAGCCGATGTTGAGGTTCTCGGTACGGAAACCGGCGAGGTACAAACCGTCAATAACGATCTCGAACCGGGCGATTCCTACGAGATAGAGAAAACCTTCTTAGAGGTTTCCGCAGACGACTATGATGCGCTGATCGTCCCGGGCGGCACGGTTGGGGCCGATACCCTTCGGATGGATGAAGATGCAGTGGACTTAGTTAGTGAGTTTGCTGAAGCACAAATGCCAGTGGGGATAATCTGTCATGGGCCGTGGGTGCTGGTTGAGGCGGATGCAGTTGAGGGTCGGACCGTAACCTCCTATCCCAGCCTGCAGACCGATATTCAAAATGCAGGCGGTGAGTGGGTCGACGAAGAAGTCGTCGTCGACGAAGGACTGGTAACCAGTCGCAACCCCGATGACTTGCCTGCCTTCTGCGATAAAATCGTTGAGGAATTCGAAGAAGGACAGCATTAGCGGGTGTAGCAGCCGAGTAGCGGTATCGCTATTTTAATATGCCATAACTGATTAGATCGACGATACTCCGATTTTCCAGCCAGAACGTTACCAGATTTCATTTTGACGCCCTTGTGCAATATCGACCCCTTCTCCACAACTGTGTTGCACAAGCTTCGGTTTCTGAAACACTCTCGGCATACGATATATCCGCCTGATCATCGGTTCCACAATCATGGGTCGGGCTCAAAACGAGTCGCGACTCTGTTGAGATCCTCTACAGATGAACTGGTAGGACCACCCAGCGCTACATACAGACGAACGATGTGTCGCTCTGGGTAGCCATCTACTTAATCTCTATCAGAAATCACGTGCGAGATTCAGAGGCAGTAACTAGGCTGCCATTTCTGCCCCGTATTCAGCCGTAAATACTGATAACCCGTTCGTACGCGTATCTCACCGTTGTATCTTCGAGGGAACAACCATATTGAGTGACAAGTCATATGTGGGTAAAGCATCATCCGTTCTAGTTTAACGAACCGATGTATCCGGCGACGTCGAACTAAAATAGTCAGTAACTAGGAATGTGAGAATCCGGTGGAGAGTGTGTACACACCACCGGATTCTATAGTTGTGGATCGAATTCAAAGAGCGTTTCCCTCCGATGAGTTGCGCGAGCGTGCTCGCGCAACGAACCTCATCCAGCGAGAGCGGAAACGCGACGTCGTCGCGCTGTTTTACACGCTTTCGCTCGGCTTCGCTGCTGGATCTGACCGATCCATTCAGGCGTTTCTCGAACGCTACGTCGAGATGGCTGATTGTGACGAACTCTCCTATGCGACCTTTCACGGATGGTTTGAACCTGGATTCGTTGCACTCCTTCGAGAGATTCTCGATGACGCCATCGAGAATCTCGATACCGGCCAAAGCGAGCTTACCGGACGTCTCGAACGATTTCGAGACGTCCTGATTGTTGACGCCACGATCATCTCACTCTATCAAGACGCTAGAGATGTCTATACACTCGATGACGACCGAGCCGGGGCGAAACTCCATCTCACCGAATCGCTCTCGACTGGCCTTCCGACGCGATTCCAGACAACCGACGGTAAAACGCACGAACGAAGCCAGCTACCCACCGGTGAGTGGGTAGCTGGCGCCCTCGTCCTGTTCGATCTGGGCTACTACGATTTCTGGCTGTTCGACCGCATTGACGCCAATGACGGCTGGTTCGTCTCTCGCGTCAAAGAAAACGCAGACTTCGAGATTGTCGAAGAACTCCGTACGTGGCGAGGGAACAGCATTCCTCTAGAAGGACAGTCGCTGCAGGCCGTCCTCGACGACCTGCAGCGACAGGAAATCGACGTACGGATCACTCTCTCGTTCGACCGTAAACAAGGGTCGGGCGCCAGCGCGACCCGAACCTTCCGATTAGTCGGCGTTCGCAACGATGACAGCGGCGAGTATCACCTGTACCTGACGAATCTGGCCAGAGACGACTACCGCGCGCCCGATATCGCACAGCTTTATCGGGCGCGCTGGGAGATCGAACTGCTGTTCAAAGAACTCAAATCACGGTTTGGCCTCGACGAGATCAACACGACCGACGCCTACATCATCGAGGCGCTGATCATCATGGCAGCACTCTCGTTGCTGATGAGTCGGGTTATCGTCAACGAACTCCAGAAACTGGACGCAACCCAGCGAGACTGCGCCGACGACGCCTCAGCGTCGTCGACGCGGCTTCCTCGACGGCGCTGTTCACACGCCGTCGAACGGCACGCGCATCTGATCCAGTTGTACCTAATGCTGGATCTGGGGTACGAGCTACCGGATCTCGATTCGTTGTTGCTGTGGTCGTCACGAGATCCAAATCCACACCGACCGAGGTTACGTGAACAGGTGGAGTCAGGCGAGTTCTGGTAACGAACTCGCCTGACGAGACGGACTGGATCGCCCGGACTGATCAGCGACGGCCTTGGAACGGCGGCGCACTCACGACCGCGAGTGCGCCGCCTTCGACAGAAGAGATGACCAATAACCGACTGGTTTGCTGAAACAGCAGCTATCACGGCATGATTGCGGTCAGACTCAACGCAATTTCGGCGTGATCGCCGTCTCAGTCAATCGCTAAGCTAGAACGGATGCTTCGGACACATATCACACCCCGGTGTGAGTAGTCTAACGGTACCTTGTGCAACTTCATCACTTACCTAACGAAATCTGTTGCACAAGGCCAAACACGCCGCTGATAGTTTATTCGGACTAGAATGTCGCGGAGAAGACTCCAGAGCGAGATTTTTGCAGTACTGACCGTTGGGACCTGATATTTCGAGTCCAAACCTATTTACCTCGATATGGTGAGTGTGATATGTGGTCTTCTAACACGGATGTTGGAAACAATACGCATGAATGAGTAAGCCACGTACTGTGAGGATTCTGAATGTCAGAACACAATATATCGATAACAGTTAACGGTGAACAACACGAGCTGACCGTCGAGCCACGAACATTGCTCGTATCGGCACTTCGAGATGAACTCGGCTATACCGGGGCGAACGTCGGCTGTGAAACGGGACGATGCGGTGCCTGTACCGTCAGGGTGAACAGTGAAACGATCAAGTCCTGTACGCGCCTGGCCGTCCAAGTCGACGGATCGGAAGTCGAGACGGTCGAGGGAATCGCCGACAACGGCGATCTCACGACCCTACAAGAGCAGTTTCAGGAACAACACGGACTCCAGTGTGGCTACTGTACGCCAGGGATGCTCATGACCGCCGATACGTTCCTCCGTGAGAACGACGATCCAACCCGTGAGGAAATTCGAGAGGCGATCGAGGGGAACCTCTGTCGGTGTACCGGCTACCAGAACATCGTAGATGCCATCGAAGCCACAGCTAACCAGTTGGGTGGACAACCATGAGCGACGCGGATACGAATGAAGCGACGGCGGCAGCTGCCGAACCCGACGGGGACGGTAGTAGTGGCACTTTCGGCTCTGCCATCAAACGCGGCGAGGACGTTCCACTGCTAACCGGTGACGGGGAGTACACCGACGATATCTTCCTGCGTGGAACGACTCATCTGGCTATTCGCCGGTCCGATCACGCCCACGCACGAATCGAGAGTATCGATACCAGCGACGCCGAGGCTATGGACGGCGTTATCGCGGTGTACACCGGCGAGGACGTCGTCGAAAGCGGTGTTCCGAACACGATTCCGACCGCGTGGGACCTTCCTGGCCTCGTCCAACCACAGTATCGCATGCTCGCCACGGACAAGGTTCGTCACGAGGGAACAGGTATTGCCGCCGTCATCGCGGAGACGCCCCACGTGGCCCACGACGCACTCGAGCGGATCACAGTCGAGTACGAGCCGCTTGAGCACGTCACCGATCCGGTCGAGGCCGTCGAACGCGACGTGCCCCCGGTTCACGACGAGGCAGCAGACAACGTCGCCTTCGACTTCGAACTCGGCGACGTGGATGCCACCGACGAGGCGTTCGCCGACGCCGACCGGGTTGCGAGCGTCGACCTCCGACAGCCACGTATCATTCCGAACGCGATGGAACCGCGTGCGGCCCTCGCGGACTGGGAGGACGCAACCGGAAAACTGCGTCTCTGGATGACGAGTCAGAACCCCCATCTCCATCGAATGCTGCTCTCAGCGGGCACATTGGGGCTTCCGGAGAACAAGATTCAGGTAATCGCTCCTGAAGTCGGCGGTGGCTTCGGGAGCAAGATCTACCACTATCCGGACGAGGCCGTGACAGCCTGGTGTTCGATGCAACTCGGCCGGCCGGTAAAGTGGCAGGCGACGCGCTCGGAGAGCTATCTGACCGACTGCCACGGCCGGGATCACGTGACGACCGGCGAGATCGCTCTGGACGATGACGGAACGATCCGTGGAGTTCGAGTCCAAACGCACGCTGGCCTCGGCGCACAGCTTTCTCAGTTCGGCACAGCGACACCGTCGTACCTTTACTCTACGGTTCTCTCCGGCCAGTACACCATCCCGGCGATTCACTGTCGGGTCATTGGCGCGTTCACGAACACGACACCCGTCGACGCCTATCGCGGTGCGGGTCGGGCCGAGGGGATCTACGTGATCGAGCGACTCGTTGACGTCGGTGCACGGGAACTCGGGATGGATCCGGCTGAACTGCGACGGCGCAATCTTGTCCAACCCGACGAATTCCCCTACGAATCGGCGGCGGCGCTCGTCTACGACAGCGGCGAGTACGAACGCGCGATGGATCTGGCGCTCGATCACATCGACTACGACGAACTACGCGAGCGCCAGCGCGAGCTTCGAGACGAAGATCGGTACCTCGGAATCGGAATCGGTAACTTCGTCGAATCCGCGGGGCTCTCGCCATCCGGACTCGCCGGCGATCTCGGCGCACAGGCCGGCGGCTGGGAGAGTTCGATCGTCCGCTTTGATTCGACGGGGTCGGTAACGGTCCTCGCTGGAACCGCCGACCAGGGACAGGGACACCGAACGACCTACGCCCAGATCGCGGCCGAAGAACTGGGGCTCTCCGTTGACGACATCGATGTCGTCGAAGGCGACACCGATCGGATTCCGCAAGGAATGGGGACGTACGGCAGCCGAAGCGCCTCAATCGGCGGCGGCTCCATCGCTCGGGGTGCTCGCGAAGTTCGGGAGAAAGCTCGTCGGATCGCCGCCCACCAGCTCGAGACGAGCGTAGACGACCTTGAGTTCGAGGACGGCGAGTTCTGCATCACCGGTGCGCCAGATCGATCGCTTCACATTCAGACGATTGCACACGAGGCATACCTCGGTCACGACCTGCCTGAGGGAATGGATCCCGGTCTCGAGGAAACTAACTTCTACGACCCGGAGAACTTCACCTACCCCTTTGGAACCCACGTCGCGGTCGTCGAAGTCGATCCCGAAACGGGTGAAATCGAGATCGAACGCTACGTCGCGGTCGACGACTGCGGCGAGATCATCAACCCGATGATCGTCGAAGGGCAGGTTCACGGCGGAATCGCACAGGGGATCGGGGCCGCACTCTACGAGGGAGCGGCGTACGACGACAATGGCCACCTTCAGACTCGTCGAATGGACGAGTACGCCGTCCCGCACTCGACGCAGCTACCGGAGTTCGAGACGGACAACACGGTAACGCCGAGTCCACACAACCCGATTGGGGTGAAAGGCGTCGGCGAGTCGGCTACCATTGCGGCGACACCGACGATGGTGTCGGCCGTCGTGGACGCGCTCGAGCCGTTCGGCGTCGACCACCTCGATATGCCTCTCACACCGGAGTCGGTCTGGCGGGCCATGGAGGGTGATCGGTAATGTACACGAATGACTTCGAGTACTACCGGGCAGACAGCGTCGACGACGCACTCTCGTTGCTCGGTGACCACGCCGGTGCCGAACTGGTCGCCGGCGCACACGGGCTGTTACCGCGAATGAAGACAGGGGACGAATCGCCGCCAGCGCTCGTCGATATCGGCCAACTGCGTGGGCTCGATATGATCGAAGAGGATGACGATGGGACTGCCCTCTCGATCGGCGCACTCGCTACACACGCCGAAATCGCCGACTCCGAGACTGTCCGACAGCGTGCGAGCGCACTCGCCAACGCTGCGGCCGAGTTGGGTGACCCACAGGTTCGAAACGGTGGGACGATCGGCGGCAATCTTGCCCACGGCGATGCGCGTTCGGATCCGCCGGCCGCCTTGCTCGCACTCGGCGGTTCGCTCAAGGTTCGCGGGTCAGACGGCGAGCGAACGATCGACGCGACCGACCTTTTCGAGGGACCGTTCGAGACGGCGATCGCTAATGACGAGATCGTCACTGGCATTCGGATACCGACCATCGACGATGCAGTAAGCGGCTATCGCAAACGTCGAGATCCGCTCTCGGGCTATGCATTAGTCGGTATCGGCGTCTGGCTTCGAACCGACGGCGAGACGATCGAGGAAGCTCGAGTCGCCGTCACCGGTGCGACGACGACTCCTGCGAGACTGCCGGCTGTCGAGGACTCACTCGAGGGGGAAGCGATTACCGAGGATACGATCACCGCGGCATCGGCCAAAGCCGGTACAACAGTCGACGACGGAGCGTTCGTTTCGGACGTGCAGGCGAGCGCCGAGTATCGCGAACACCTGTTGACGATCGATACCGAGCGTGCGCTGTATGATGTTCTGGATATCAGTCGGTGAACCGCCTCGGGGCCAAGTGGTTCGAGACACTCGGCCCGCTACCTGTAGACGATCGATGTGCTGGACGCGACCACAGGGGTCGTCGTCGCGTGCATTCGAGTCGAGAATGCTCGTATCCGGCTGAAAAACATTTCGTCGATTCTACTCTCGGAAACGTACACACCACGGCGTGATCAGTCAGACGGTGTCTACTGATCTCTACAGATCTTCGAGCGGCGGTGCATTTTCGGGTGGTTCTCGTAGATCGGTATGCTGGTCGAATGCGTATGCCAACGACAGCAGCATCGACTCATCGTATGGCTTCCCGAGAAGTTCGACACCGACGGGGAGGCCGTTGTCCGTCAGCCCTCCTGGAATCGATATTGCACACAGTCCGGATTGAGAGGCAATGACGGTGTTTGTCGGAAACGTTAGTGTGTCGAGTGCACCTGATTCGATATCCGTTGCTTTGGGTGGCAGGACTTGGACATCAGGACACAGCAACACATCGAGATCGTTGGCTGCATAGACGTTCAAAACATCACGCTGGAATGAGAGTTGTGCGGCTACACTTTTCCAATAGTCGGGGTCCGACTCTGGGTCCGTTGGTGCTTCTTCGGCGATCCCGATAAACAGATCGAGAATTTCGGAGTACTGGTTCGATTCGTACAACTCAGCAACCGAATCAACTGGTGCATCCGGACGTGCTTGGAAGAATTCGTTCAAATCTCGCTTTGACTGCAGAAGATACAGTGACGTGCTATCGAGATGCTCATCGAGATTCGGGATACTGACCGGCTCAACAATCTCGGCTCCTAAATCGGCCATTGTGTCAATTGCCTCGTCGACCAGTGTTGTGACCGGTCCACTCTCCGGATCGTTTTCATCGCCGAACGCATCCCGGAGGACGCCGATTCGTGTGCCATCGAACGCGTCGGCGTCGAGGTGATCAACATACGAGCCCGCCTCATCCGCGAACTCGGTCACAGCAGTATACTCGTCTTCAGCATCGTAACCTACTGTAACGTCAAGCACGGATGCGAGATCCTTCGCGGTTCGGGCCATCGGTCCAGGCGTGTCTTGCGAGGCGACAAGTGGTGACATACCCGTCCGGCTGAGAAGCCCTGGTGTCACGCGAATTCCAAAGAGATTATTGAACGAAGCAGGGAGTCGGATCGATCCACCGGTGTCTTCACCAATTCCGATAGCTCCGAGATTCGCCGCAACTGCGGCGCCAGTCCCGCTACTTGATCCTCCTGGATCGCGTTCCGGATCATACGGATTTTTCGTTCGCCCGATTACCGACGAGTAGCCAAACCAGGATGTCGCCCAATCTGGGAGGTTCGTCTTTGCCAGTATGATTGCACCTGCTTCACGGAGATGCTTGATGAGTGTTGCATCTGCTGATGGCTGGTAGTTGGCAAATGCTTCCGACCCGAACGTGGTTGTGATCCCTGCCGTCTCGACTTGATCTTTTACCACGAACGGAATACCGTGTAGAGGTCCAACACGCCCTTCAGCATCGAATTTCTCGTCCAGCTCGATTGCCTGCTCTACTGCTTGTGGGTTGATAGTGATGATTGCGTTGAGTTCAGGGCCGTGCTGATCGTACTTTTCAATACGGTTGAGATATGTCTCGACCAGCTCTTGAGCGGTGAGGTCATCTGATTGGTAGGCTGTGTGAATCTCGTCGATCGTTGCGTCTGTTACTTCGAATGCCACGGATCGACGGTACAATCACCACATACTGCCATAGCTCTACCTACTGGAGACGTGATGGAGTACATTTGCGACACCTCAAGTAGGAGGGCGATAAACCAAACAACGACCATCAACCATGACAGCAATGGACATCAACGGCGATATGGGCGAGAGTTTCGGAAATTGGGAAATGGGCCGCGACGAGGAAGTAATGCCCTACATCACGTCCGCAAATATCGCTGGCGGCTATCATGCTGGCGACCCGCACGTACTACGAGAAACCGTCGAACTCGCCGCTGAGCACGATGTCGGACTCGGCATTCATCCCGGCCTCCCAGACAAAATGGGGTTCGGTCGCCGGACGATGGACGCCTCTCCTGAAGAACTCCGAGACTACGTCATCTATCAGCTGGGCGCTTTGATGGCGTTTGCACAGCGCCATGACGCGTCTGTCCAGCACGTCAAACCCCATGGGGCGATGTACTCCATGCTCTCGGAAAGCGAGGACCATTGTCGTGCTGTCCTCGAGGGAATCCTCGAGGTCGATCCCGATCTCATCTATCTGGCGACGGATATGAACATCTACGAGGTAACGCAGGAGTACGACGAGCTAGACGCTGTTTTCGAAGGCTACGTCGATCTTAGCTACAATCCGGATCGAACGCTGATCGTCGAGAAGGAAGTTGAACCAAAGGACCCTGATTTGGTCGCCGATCGAGCCGTCTCTATTGCAACGCGTGGCGAAGTCGAAGCCGCTGATGGAACGGTGATCGATATTCCTGCCTCGTCGATCTGCATCCACGGTGATGGTCCCAATTCCGTCGAACTTCTAGAAACGATCCATGATCGATTCGAACAACACGGCGTCGAGCTGGCCCGCCTCGACGACATCGTATAGAGTAACTTTACACGTATCAACGCTAGTCGATTCGATCAGGAGTCGTCGAGTCCACTGAACTGCTGATCGAGATATTTCGTCGTGTGATTGCTCTCGACGAAGACCTCATCCTCGAGGACGGCACGGTGGAACGGAATCGTCGTCGCGATACCCTCGATGTCCGTCTCCGTGAGCGTCCGTTTGCTGCGTGCAAGCACTTCCGATCGGTCTTGTGCGGTGACGATGATCTTCCCAACGAGCGAGTCGTAAAACGGACTGATTCGGTCTCCCTCATTGACGCCGTCATCGACACGAACCCCCATGCCTGTCGGGGGCCGATAGGTTTCAAGTGTTCCTGGTGTTGGCGTGAACTCCTCGAACGGATCTTCTGCGTTGATACGGAACTCCATGGCGACGCCCCTAGGTTCGACTTCGGACTGGTCGAACGACACCGTCTCGCCCGCGGCGACGCGGAACTGTTCTTTGACGATATCGATCCCCGTTACAGCCTCCGTTATGGTATGTTCGACTTGGATTCGGGCATTGACCTCGAGGAAGTAGAACTCGCCGTCCTCATAGAGAAATTCCACTGTACCGGCGCTGCTATAGCCGGCTTCGCCAACCCCACTTCGGGCTGCCTCACAGAGATCAGCCCGTGTGTCCGCATCGAGTACCGGCGACGGTGTCTCTTCGATGAGCTTCTGCTGGCGACGTTGCACAGAACAGTCGCGCTCGTAGAGATGCCGTACGTTCCCGTGTGTATCACCGATAACCTGTACTTCGATGTGACGTGGGTTCTCAAGGAATCGCTCGACGTAGACTGCGTCGTTGTCGAAATACGCCTCGCCTTCACGTTTGGCGTCTTGGAACTGCTCGTCGATCTCCTCAGGCCCAGTAACGACCTTTAGCCCTCGTCCACCGCCACCACCGTCGGCTTTGATCGCTACCGGATAGCCATGTTCGTCAGCAAACGCTTTCACTTCGGACGCATCGTCGATCGGTTCGTCCGTTCCGGGGACCGTTGGAACACCCGCCTCCTGCATGATGGCGCGTGCTTTCGTCTTCTCACCGAAATCAGCCATCAGCGTTGCTGGTGGCCCGACCCAGATGAATTCGGACTCTTCGACGCGACGAGCGAATGATTCGTTTTCCGCAAGGAATCCGTAGCCAGGGTGGATTGCGTCTGCGTTAGCTTCGGTTGCCGCCTCTATTAGCGATTCCTGATCGAGATAGCTTTTCCCGGCAACTGATGATCCAATATGGTACGCTTCATCGGCACGGCGAACGTGTTTTGCCGTCTCATCAGCGTCGCTGTAGACGGCGACCGTCTCGATTCCAAGCTCGGCCGCTGCTTGCATCACACGAACTGCGATTTCGCCCCGGTTTGCGACGAGTACTTTATCAATCATCTGTTGAAGGGGAATCTTCCTGCAGTGATGTGCGGATCTGCTCGAGGGTCTGGTCTCGCTCGCGCCGCATCGCAAGTGCGTCATCGATATCGACCGCGTTGAAAGTGACTGTATTGTGGGTTCGACACTGCGAAAGCAGATCTCGGTCCGGACTCACAATGGTTCCAACAGTCGTATACCCACCACCGGTAACGGCATCTCGCATGAGGATGATCGGTTGCCCGGCCATCTGAATGGACCCAACGGGGTAGCCAAGGTCCACAACGTTGGTCACATCCGGACCAGCACCAAAGGGTTGCTCGCGCTTTTCGAACATATCTGTGATGTCCGGTCCATTAAATCGATAGCCGACCCGATCGGCTTCATCGGAGATCTTCCACTCGGCATCGATGAACCGATCCCGTCCATCGTCGGTCAGACGATACGCACACAGACCCATCACAACGTTGATCTCGTGTGTCGCGTAGTCGGGTTGGTTGTCCTCATCGATCGATGTGCCGATCATCTCCTCGGCGTTCGACGAACTACCGATCGGCAATGTATCGCCCTCTTCGAGTGAGCGCCCTTCATGACCACCGATGCCAATGAGTGTATAGGTCGAACGGCTTCCCATTACGGGTTCAATATCTATTCCCCCAGCAACGGCGAGATATGCGCGTGTTCCCTCCGTTGCGAATTCGAAGGCAAGCGTATCACCGGCCTCAGCCTGCACAGCCGTCCATAGGGGAACCTCCTCATCGTTGAGCGATGGATCCATGTCGGCACCAGTAATGGCGAAGACGGTGTCCTCCGCAAACTCGATATCCGCCCCCATGTACGTCATTTCGAGAGTGGCATCGGATTCGTCGTTCCCGACAAGCCAGTTAGCGACTTTGTGAGCAAACTGATCCATCGCACCGGATGGCGGCATTCCGATATGATAGTGGCCATAGCGACCAGTGTCTTGAACCGTCGTAACGAGTCCCCCATCGAGGATACGCATCAGTCAAGCACCTCCAGAAGCTGCTCGTTGTAGCCATGTGGATCTTCGAAAAACGCCTGCGGTTCGAAGTCTATCTTCGAGTAATTGTATTGGTAGGAGTTGTCTTCAACGTCTTCTCGAATCGAATCGTATTCGTCGCGATCGATTTGACGGAAGCTGATAATATCTCCTGGGTTCGGAAGTACCATCGAATCCTCAAATGCCGACAGCTTCTGATCAACGTCTAACACCTCAACAGGTGTTCGTCCATAGAGCTGATAGCCCCCAGCACCAGGAACAGGATAGATCGCAGTGAACGCACCACCGAACCCAACTGCTCGACTTGGCGTTGCTGTTCGTGGCTGTTCGTATTTTGGCACCTCGATCTGCTCGTCACGAGGGACCATTTGGAAGCAAAATGGGAGTCCAGGAACGAATCCGATCATCGTCACCATATGTGGCGCGCCGCTGTGATGATCGATGAAGGCCTCAACCGAATCGAATCCGTTGATCTCAGCAGAATACTCGAGGTCGGTCGAATCCGGATCTTGATGTCGATCCCGGAAATCCATCACCGTTTCATGCGTCCATGGGTCATCGTAGAAGACGGGAATCTCGAATATGCGTGCTTCCCACTGATAGTCTGAGACGTCGATTTCTTCCTCGAGTGCCTTGAGCTCGTCAATTAGATCATCAGGGTGGAGTGTCCCTGGATCGAATTGAATCAGATACGAGGCATTCGATGGTGCTACTTCAATAAGGCCGTCAGGACCGTTCTGGCGAATCTCCTGTGTTATCGCCTGTGCTTTAAAATTCGCATCGAAGCTCATTGCTTCATCCAGCTCAACGAACACCCAATCATCCCCACCGTATTCATATCGTGGGGAGGAAAGCTCCTGTCTCGTTATCGTTTTATTCGCCATTCTACTGCGATAGAGAGTAGTTACCACCGTATAGGTATCGACTCAACCCTAATAGCGAACATATTGAATGCACCCGTTTGCTCACAATTGACACTACTGAAGGATTTACCAAAACGCAGGCGCTAAGGCCCCTTCCTCAACAAGCGACCGAAGGGAGCGAGTAGGGAGGGGATACAGCGCCGTCATCGTCTTCCATCAATGCGATACTGCCGACCCGCAGGCCCACGCCATCGGTAGCTTTATGCGTATCTACTTCGTAGATACACTCAATGGATCGGTACGAGGTCGAAGGACACGAAGTCCTCGAAACAGAAGCCAAACGATCCGGCAACGGCGCGCACGTCTACGTCCCGAAAGCGTGGGCCGGCGCGACCGTCAAGGTCGTCCGCGTCACCGATCCATCCGCCGACGAGTAGACCATGCGCTACAACTACCGGTACAGGCTCAAACCGACCGACGAACTCCACGAACGATTAGCGTGGACCGTCGATACCTGCCGGTAGGTCTACAATCACTTCCTTCACCGACTTAACCGAGTAGACGGCACACTCCCGTCGAACTCCCGCAACCGCGCCGGAGCGGCGTGGGGGACGTTCCTCCGAATGTTGGAGTACAAGTGCGAACGCGAAGGTACGCACTTCGCCGCCGTCGATCCACGAGGAACGACGAAAGAGTGTTCGGAGTGTGGCGTTTCGACCGACAAACCGCTGTGGGTCCGGGAACACTCGTGTCCGTCATGCGGGTTCGAGGCGGACCGCGACCTCAACGCCGCCTACAACATCCTTTCACGCGGTCTCAATCAAGTAGGGGTGGTTCACCCCGATTCAATGCCTGCGGAGACTGCACTCCCTACGGGAACCGATTCGGTTCCTGCAAAGCGCGTCTTAGAAACAGGAAGCCCCGTCCTCAGCGAGGCCGTCAGGCCGAGCAGGGCGGGGTAGTTCACCGCTGATGGTCGACGAATAGGCCTTCTCAAAGATTATGTAGACAGGGGGAAGATAGAAGGGTGAGATTTCAGAGATGGTAACAGAACAAATTCAATCGCCGATGCCTGGCGTGTTCTACAGGCGCCCCGATCCAGAAGAAGACGACTTTGTGAAAGAAGGTGATAACGTCTCTGAAGGAGATGTTGTCGGGTTAGTTGGAGTAATGAAGAATTTCCACGATATTACCGCTCCGGCAGATGGGACGATCGCTGAGATTCTTGCAGAAAACGAGCAAGAAGTCGATGCTGGAGACGATCTCTTCGTTCTCGAGGCCGAGTAACTCTCGCAAATTCGTTTTACAGTCTTCTTAGATAGTTACCTGTGGACAGTCCTTCGTATATAGCTATAATCTCAGTACGTAGAATAGCGGACAAGTTCTGATGGTAGAGGGAGTAGCAACGATTTTGCTGGTTCTATCTTCGGATGTATGTCCCACTACGCTATGCGCAGTCATCGCCTTGTGCAACACTCGCCTCCCACGACTGGATCTGTTGTACAAGGCTCTCTACCGCAGTTTCCATTGGTCCCTTCTAATTGTCGTCCCTCAGAGATGCAGTGATTAGTCTTTCAGTCGTAGGTCTCGCTCAGTAATCCCGAGGTCTAAGCACAGACTGAGCTGGTTCACTTAGATTGAAATATATCTATCTGAGAAACGGTATCGATAGAGACAACCTGATAGAGACACTCTACCAGAGCAATTGTCCAATGAAAGAACTTGAATACAGTGAGGCTTGTCGAGATATCATTGAACAGGTTGGCGATGTGACTGCTGAAGAGGAAGTCGTCGTTCTTACCGATCCTCTTATGGTCGAGATCGCTCGTCCACTCGCTGCCACATCTCGAGGTATCGGAGCAACGACGACGGTACTCATTAAACCTCGACTCGACGCACACAATGTCGAACTGCCTTCTGCCGTTGCTGGCGCTATATACAACGCAGATATCGTGTTCGATGTCGGAACGCACGATATTGCACACACAGAGGCCCGCCGAGCAGCATCCGACGCTGGGACTCGATTTGTCCTGATGCGTGCAATTACAGAGGACGTGCTAATGGATCAGATGGACACTGATTACGAGGAGCTCCAGAAGGTGACCCGAGCGGTAGCAGCGATACAGACGGCCGCCGATTCGGCGCGGGTTACAAGCGAACGGGGGACTGATCTGACGGTCAACCTCACTGGTCGATCTGGATTTCCAATCGATGATGGATTCGATGAGGGACTTGTGGTTTTGCCGGCCGGTAAGTCCGCGATTACGCCCGTCGAAGGGAGCGCTGAGGGAACGGTGGTAGTAGATTATTCGATCGATAGCATCGGCCGTCTCACTGACCCAGTCGAACTGACGATTGCAGATGGACGAGTAAAGACTATTTCAGGAGGGTCACAGGCGGAGAAGCTCCGCGAAGTCGTTGCCCACAACGGCGATTGCGCGCGAAATATCGCGGAGGCACCGTCAATTGGAACGAATCCGGATGTGAGTCTGACCGGTAACCAATCTACTGATAAGAAAAAGATGGGGACGATGCATATTGCGATTGGAGATAATGTAACCCTCGGCGGATCGGTTGTGTGTGATATTCATCTCGATATGACTCTGTTGAATGCGACCGTCACGTTCGATGGTGTCACCGTTCTTGATACTGGACGGTTTCAACGGCAGGCTGTGCTGGATCATGCTGCCACGTTATGATGTCTGCTCGCTGCCTCGCTCGCCGTTTAACGGGTCCGACCACTGGAACTCGCGAGGAATTCTTGGTTGAGGCGGGTGTATTCTTAAACGGCTAGTGACGGTTCTCACCAACGATCCTTGATCAATAGCCACCCCTCTGCCCTATGGGAAATCTTAAGTAGAGTACCAGATGACAGCACCGTGTGTATAAATCACAATGCCAGAAAATAGTTCTATAGACGACTCTTCAGAGGAAACGGGTGAGAACGGACGGTGGGATCCATTACGAACCGCTGGCCGGTGGTCATTTCATCTCAAAGCACATCTACTGGTGCTTGTGATTGTTGTCATTGCCGAAGCCATCGGAACCCTTGAGTATTCCGTTGGCCCTGGAGCAGTCGTTATCATTCCCATGCTCTATGCAGTGGTGTTTGGGATGCTCCTCAGCTATCGAGCGCTCGGCGCATATATCACCCAACTCCAACAGGTAGCCCCAAAAGAGGTCAGCGTGATCAGTTCGCCAATGATTATCGTTTGTCTGATGCCACTTGGCGTGAAGTACGGCACCTTGGTTGCACCATCCTTCTGGGAGATCGTTGGTGCCGGACCAGCGTTCCTCTTACAAGAACTCGGCAATCTGGGAACGATCTTCATTGCACTCCCCATTGCATTGCTGCTCGGACTCAAACGGGAGGCGATCGGTGCAGCAGTCAGTATCGCTCGTGAACCAACGCTAGGAATCATCACTGATCTCTATGGACCGGATTCCCCGGAGGGGATCGGGGTTCTAGGGACCTACTTGACTGGAACGTTACTCGGCACTCTCTTTTTCGGACTGTTAGGGGGCCTTGCTCCATTGACAGGTATCCATCCACTCGCGTTATCAATGGCGTGTGGGATCGGAAGCGCCAGTATGATGACGGCATGTTCCGCGTCTCTGGCTCAAGTTGTTACCGCGGTTCCCGAAGAACAGGTACTGTCGTTTGCTGCGACTAGTAACCTCCTCACCGGTCTCACAGGTGTGTATGTCGTCCTGTTCGTCGCAGTGCCGTTGATCAACAAGTTGTACGCCATCATGAGCCCAATCATTGGTGGTGAACAATAGCATGGAACGCACAGCATTCACCCTGAACGCACTGAAGATGCTGATTATCGTCGGGATTATCATCCTCGTTGGGAACCAAGTGGGATACGGCGTGAACATTCTTGCTGCTCTTCCTGGTATGGCGATAATCCTCGCAATTGGCCTTGTCTCTCTGATATTGGCTCAGGAAATTCCCCTGAAACTCCCCGCCTTTGCCTACGCGATATTTATCGCGACGCTGCTTGCTCTTCCATTTTCGCCAACACAGGACATCTTCCTCCAATTCACGGATCGAATCAACTTCTTGGCAACTGCGACCCCAATCTTGGCCTACGCGGGGCTTTCGATCAGTCTCCAGATGGATCGCTTGAAGCAGGTTGGCTGGAAATTGGTGTTGGTTGCAGTCTTCGTGTTCTTCGGCACATTCTTTGGATCCGCGATTGTTGCGCACATCGTTCTCTCTTTGCAGGGGATTATCTAATCGCCTCCAACGTTTCGATATCGTCGTAATAGCATGTCTGACTCCGACCTTAACCGATGAGTACGCCGATCGTAACCTGGTCGTCACAATGCTTATTCTCAGTGTCCAAAAATAGCGCGACAGTATATCATACGAGCACGTGGGATCGGTTACACAAGAACTGCGCCAATCGTTGGAAGCGGAACATGCACGACAAGACCAGTCATTGATGATGATTGGGTCGGAGAACATCGCGAGTTCGGCAGTCCGTGAAGCGCAGGGAAGCATGCTAACTAATCGTAACGTGCTCGGTTATCCCGATTCCCGGTTGTATCCTGGTGCCGACAGTATGGACGCGATCGAATCGTTCGCAATTCAATGTGCGAAAGATCTGTGGGATGCAGATCACGTCAATGTCCAACCACACAGCGGATCTCTGGCAAATCTCGCTGTGTATCTCGCTGTGCTTGATCCGGGGGATTCTATCTTGGCACTTGACCCCCGAGACGGTGGGCACATCACCCACGGAGACGATCGGCATATTACCAGTGATCTGTACGAGACGTTCTATTATCACGTCGATCCCGCAACCGGCCAACTCGACTACGAAGAGATCGCTGATCGTGCCAAAGCAGTTGACCCTGATCTCATCATCTCTGGCTATTCAGCGTATCCCGGTGAAATCGACTGGGCACGTTTCCGGACAATCACTGATGCGGTTGATGCATTTCATTTGGCTGATATCGCTCATATCGCCGGAATCATCGCAGCCGGCGAGTATCCTTCACCGGTCGCTCACGCCGATTTCTGTACTGGCTCAAGGTATAAGACGATCCGCGCGGGCCGTGGAGGATTCATCCTGTGTGATCAACAGTATCCAGACGTGGTTGATACTGCACTGTTCCTCTATCTCCAAGGTGGTGCTGCACTGCCGAACATTGCAGGGAAAGCAGTGGGGTTCGCTGAAGCACTCCGTCCCGAGTTTCAGACATATATCCAGCGGACCGTCACCAGTGCGAAAGCGCTTGCAACACGGTTGAGTGAGTCCGGTATCGATGTTGTAGCCAACGGGACTAAAACGCACATCGTGGTCATCAATCTCCAGACTTCCCACCCGGACCTAACCGGGAGCGAAGCCGAACGAGCTCTAGAAGACGCCCGGATCGTTGCGAACAAAATAACGGTCCCTACCGATCCCCGGCATCCGTCAGGTGCAAGTGGAATCCGATTCGGAACGTCCTGTCTGGCGTCACGGGGGCTCGGCCCGGAGGAGATGGAGACCGTTGCTGACCTGATCGTCCGTGCCCTCAACGCCGCTACTGATCCAGAGGAACGCAACCGAATTGCACAGAATGTAGCAGCCTTGTGCCATCAGTACCCGATCTCGGATACGGAAGCGTGAGCGAGACACGATTGGCACGAAGTAATATCCATAGCCTCAGCAAAATTGAGATCGGCGGAACTAGACCCTTCAATGGTAACGTGACTAGTGATGACGACAGCAGTGAGACGTACACGGCTCAACAGCGAACAGAACAGTAGGTTTCGGGTTCACTCTCTAGTACTCCCTCTGAACAACTGTCTCTGGTCCCAGTGAGCCAGGAGTAGAGGATCTATAGAACCGATTTCACCGATTAGATGTACTGGCTCTCGGATTCATAGACTGACGGGTCATCTTTGTACTTGTGTGCGATCTCCTCGAGCGTTCTGAACTCTGCGTTCTCATGCCCTTTGACGTACGTGATGAAGTCCTCCAAGTGTGGAATCATGTGCGGTAGTCCATGCAGATCCGGATGGATCGTGAACGTATAAACGCCGGCGCCCCGCCGATTGTACAGATAATCGAACTGCTTCTTGTAGTACTGTTCGTACATCATCTCCGGGTTTTTATAGCCGGCATGATAGGTCGGCTGCTTGATGAACAACATCGCAGGAATATCGTCACGGTACCAGCTGATTGGGATTTCGACGATATCCGTCTCTTCCCCGTACTGATAGGGTTCGGTCCATGTCTCGGGATCTTGATCGTATTTGATCTTCTCCCAGCTATCGCCTTTGCGCATCCAGCCCGGTTCAAACTCACGTTCCATCAGGCTGCTATCATAGAGGAAATCATGCTTTTCGACGAGCTCCGGCGTATTCTCGCTAAATTCCCACCAGCTCGCTCGATGGCCAACCGGTTCTTGTCCAGTTACGTCCTCGATCAGATCTTTCGAGAGCTGTAGAATTTCGTCTTCCTGCTCTCGAGAAAGATCAGTAGGATTCTCGTGAGAATAGCCATGGACACCGATCTCATGGCCGGCGTCCGCGACGGCCTGCACCTCTTCGCGGAACGTCTCGATTGTATGTCCTGGGATATACCACGAGGTATCGATATCCTCATCCTCGAATAGTTGTACCATTCGAGGAATGCCTTCGTTTCCAGCGGACAGGCCTCGCGACAGATCTGCTGGCGAGTCTTCGCCACCGTATGACCCTAGCCAGCCAGCGACACAGTCCGCATCGACACCAATGGCTACGTCAATATCACCCATGATCCAAGAGGAACTACTTTCTCCAGGGGAATAGGTCTATGTCTACCAGAATTCTTTGAGCCAAGCGTACTATTAGAATCTCCGAGATTGGCATCAATGATCTGGAGGTTGCTCCTACCAAGTCCTCCCTTTTTACAGGTATCCGGATCATTATTGTGCGTACTGTTCCCATGATTCATGGATGGCTTCATATGACTTCAAACGACGATCATTCATACAGATGATGGGGATCACCGGTAGCGCAGGACTGGCAAGCAGTACTGCTGCTGGAACCGAGGACGAGGCGGAAGACGATGAATCAGCGGAACACGATGGGACTGTCGTGCAAGTACTGAGTATGGGTGGGACGATTGCAAGCACCCTAGGAGAGGGTGGGGCATCCCCCTCTCAAAGTGGTGAAGCATTGATTGAATCGGTCCCTGAACTAAACGACTATGCTGACGAGATCCTCGTCGATCAAGTCACACAACTCGGTAGCTTCAATCTTGATCAAGATGATGTCGCCGATCTCGGCGAGGCCGCTCGCGACGTCGAGGACGTTGTCGACGGTATCGTCGTGACCCACGGCACCGATACGATGGAAGAATCAGCATACCATCTGGATTTGGCGCTAGATCTCGACGTCCCGGTTGTTTTCACTGGTGCCCAGCGTCGGCCGGACGAAGTGAGTACGGATGGGCCTGCGAATCTCGTAACCTCATTCCGGGCTGCGACACATGATGAGATCCGTAGCGGCGTCTACATCGCCTTCAACGAGGAACTGCATGCAGCCCGTGATGTAACGAAGGCGCACTCGAGCAAGCTGGAAACGTTCGAATCGCCGGATAAAGGCCCGGTTGCAGTGTTTACACGCGATGAGGCACGATTGTACCGTGAACCGAGAAGTTACTCCATATCGCTTCCCGAACTCCGTCCCAACAAAACGGTGTCAATCGCCGCCTCCGGACAGGGGATGGATGACCGGCAGATTCGGTTTGCAATCGAACAGGGTGATAATGGACTCGTTCTCGATGGATTCGGCCTCGGAAACACCAGCGAAACCTTGAGCGATGCTGTCCGGGATGCAGTCGATACTGGAATGTCCGTTGTTGTGACGTCGCGGACGCATGCAGGCACACTCAATGCGGTCTACGGAAATGGCGGTGGGCAAACACTGCAGGATCACGGTGCGCTCAGTGGCGAGGATTTACCGGCTCACAAAGCACGAATCAAGCTCCTATTAGCACTTGAAGCAACGAACAGCATGACTGAACTTCGTGAATACTTCGGCTCCTGGTGAGGAATCTTCAAGATTGAGCTGATGCTGGTAGTTACCCGGATTAGAGCGAGATACGAACGTTGCCTTACTCGTCGCTGCCGAAACGTCGACCTCCTCTGCGATCATGGGTGCGGTCGTGTTCCGTGCGTCCACCCGAGGGTAGTAGAGGATACGCCTGTCACTGTCGTCAAGCCGTCCCTGCATAATGACTCTTTGATTAGTCTGTACAATCAGTCCTTTCGTGTTCGTTAAGAGGGATGGCTGAAATCCATGACCCGGAGGATCCCATCTAAGCTCTCCGCGAACGGCCTCACGTCTGTAGTTATATATCCGCGATCCCTACGCTGGCTACATGCGTGAACTAGCCTTCGCTCTCGAATATGAGCCTGGGTGCAACAGGGTGGCCGATACGCTCGCCGACCACCCTGGCGCCCGTATCCGCTCGTTGTCGCTGCACGTCACCAGCGAGAGCCTCTGGCGGGTTGACCACGCTACGGGCACTCCGGTCGCTCTCGACGACATTGAGGATGCATTCCTCACCAGCGACTACTACGCAGACTGTCTGGCCACCGAGGACTGCGGTGCTACGCAAACCACGGAGGTTCTCGACCGCACGACGACACACTTGTCCTCTACTCTCACTGGGAGCGCACGCCCGACTGCGCGTCCGTTCCACACATTGCCCGCAACCACCTCGGCGATGGCGTACTGTTCGAAACTCGTCACGAGGGCCGACACTACACATGGCGGCTCATCCACTCAGGCAAGGGTGATGTGGCCACGTTCTTTGACGACCTCACGGCAGCCGTCGGTGACTGTGCCAGGATGGAGATACTTCGGACAGCGGACACCAACGCATCAGCGAGCAGCGCGATCGATGAGGTGAGCAACCTTTCGCCCGAGCAGGAGGCTGCACTTCGGTCCGCTGTCGAACACGGCTACTACGAGTCCCCCCGCAAGGTTGACGTTAGTGAACTAGCCGAGCATCTCGACGTGCCACGCTCGACACTTACCTACCGACTCAGGCGGGCTGAGGAACACTTAGCCAAGGAGCACGTTGCACACAGTCAAGTCACACAGGAACAGTCGACGTCACTCTGACACGCTCACACTACCTTGGAATGTTCCAATGAAGGCTTATCGAACTGAGTCGCCTACTCCGAAGTAATGATAGACGATTCGAACGCGACGAGACAGCCAAGTGGAGGCGGCCAGCGACGAGAGCTGACCGCCCGTCTCGCTGTTCCCGAGATGGACTGCCCATCCTGCGCACAGAAAGTCGATAAAAGCCTCCAGCGCGTCGATGGTATCGTCGATACTACGCTCCAGCCGACCACCGGCACAGCCACCGTCACATATGACCCTGATCGTACAAGCGAAAAGGACGTAGTCGAGGCAATCGAGGCTGCTGGCTACGAGGTCGTCGGAGGGACGAATTCTAATTCCGAGACGGACGAGACGAACGACGGCGTCGATATTGCCCCACCGTCGGAGGTTTGGACGAGTCCACGAGCGAAAAAGACGTGGCTTGGCGCGGTGTTCGTCACCCTTGGCCTTATCTTCGAGTTTCTCCTTCCGGGCCAGAATATCGCCGTGGCGAGCATCCTTGAGTACCCGCTCCACAGTGCGGACGTGCTGTTTCTGAGCGCGGTCGCCATCAGCGACCTTCCTGTTATCCGTAGCGGTTACTACTCGGCGAAGACCCGGAGTCTCGATATCGACCTGCTGATGGGGACGGCGATCATCGCCGCGACTGGCATCGGCTACTTCGTTGAGGCTGCCACACTGGCCGTCCTGTTTAGCATCGCTGAGCTACTTGAAGACTACGCGATGGATCGGGCGCGTGACTCCCTGCGTGAACTGATGGAACTGTCGCCCGACGAAGCGACCGTCCAGCGGGACGGTGAGGAGGTAACTGTCCCTACCGAGGACGTAGCTGTTGGCGAGATCGTAATCGTCCGACCTGGTGATAAGATCCCGCTCGACGGCACGGTCGTTGAGGGTGAGAGTGCAGTCGATGAGTCACCAATCACCGGCGAGAGTGTTCCTGTCGACAAAATCACCGGCGATGAGGTATATGCCGGCGCGATCAACGAGGAGGGCTATCTTGAGGCGGAGGTCACGTCGACAGCGGGCGATTCCACCCTCTCGCGCATTATCGAGATGGTGCAGGGCGCGCAGGCAAAGAAGACCGAAACCGAGCAGTTCGTTGATCGCTTTTCGGGCTACTATACGCCCGTCGTTGTCGCACTGGCGATCCTGACTGCCGCCATCCCACCGCTGGTCATCGCTGACCCCATCTCAGTGGATGTAGCGGGCTACGGGCTCAGCTTCGCTGGTGACTGGCAGACGTGGTTCATCCGCGGACTCACCCTGCTGGTAATCGCCTGCCCGTGCGCGTTCGTCATCTCGACACCGGTTTCGGTCGTCTCGGGCATCACGAGCGCCGCGAAGAACGCTGTTCTTGTCAAGGGTGGCAACTATCTCGAGGCGATGGGCGAAGTCGATGTCGTCGCAATGGATAAGACGGGAACGCTCACGAAGGGCGAACTCGCGGTCACGGATGTCGTTCCAATTGGCGACACGGACGAAGCGACGCTACTGGGCTACGCTGCCGGTCTAGAACGACGTAGCGAGCATCCAATCGCCAAGGCAATTCTCGACCGTGCTGGCAAGGCGGGTGTGGATGACCTGCCCAGCCTGACCGGTTTCGAGAGCCTAACGGGGAGAGGCATCCGTGGAGAGATCGACGGCAAGACATACTACGCGGGTAAGCCTGCATTGTTCGACGAGCTGGGATTCAACCTTTCACGAACCCGTGAGACCGACGGCGGCGTTCCGACCGCGGCCACAATCGAGACTGACGACGAAGAGACGGTTACCGGGGATACCCTCGCCACGCTGGAGCAAGAAGGCAAGACGGTCGTCCTCGTGGGTACCGAGTTGGAGCTGTTGGGTGCTATCGCTATTGCGGACGAGGTGCGTCCTGCGTCGAAGCGGGCAGTTGCACGTCTGCAGGAGTTGGGTGTCGAACGCGTCGTAATGCTAACCGGTGACAACGAAGGAACGGCACGAGCAATCGCCGAGCAGGTCGGTGTCGACGAGTACCGTGCTGAACTGCTGCCGGATGAGAAGGTCGCTGCCATCGAAGAACTACAGTCCGAATACGGCGAGGTGGCAATGGTCGGAGATGGCATCAACGACGCGCCGGCGTTGGCAACTGCCGAGATCGGTATCGCGATGGGTGCGGCGGGTACCGACACCGCATTGGAGACTGCTGACATCGCGTTGATGGGCGACGATGTTGGGAAGCTTCCGTACCTGTATGAACTATCTCATACGGCAAACGGTGTCATCCGGCAGAATATCTGGGCGAGTCTCGGCGTGAAGTTCCTTCTTGCGTTAGGTGTCCCGCTGGGATTAGTAAGTGTCGCGCTCGCCGTTGTGGTAGGTGATATGGGAATGAGTTTTGGGGTGACGGGCAACGCAATGCGGCTCTCTCGAATCACGCCTGAGTAATTGGTAGGAACGAAGCCGCACACGCAGACTGTGGCCCGCGTCATGGACTTCCTCGCAAAGATGGGAAAAGACGACGTTGAGCAGACGAAACGGCGCGGGAAGAAATTCGTTGTTATCAATGAGGAGGCGGCTGACCGATCTCACGATCGTTGTAATAGGGATCTTGAGCAAGTCCCCACAGAGAGCGTAATGTCCTAACAAAATGATGACACTAACGAGCAGAGTTCGAACCAACCACCCCACGCACGCCTCCGCTCCTAGTCACAACTCCGAACAGCCTTCCCTTGGTATAGTAGTAGTGGAGGGTGTAGAAACGGTTTCGTCGGTTCTGGCTTCACGAGCATATCACACCACGGTATGATCCGTCAGACACTGCCTTGTGCAACAGTCCTCTTCCTGTAGTATCTCTCGTTGCACAAGGGCTTAGTACGGTCTGCTTCCGCCACGGAGACTACATCGTACTCCCTGCAACAAGAGTTATTACTCAATACACGAATCATGAATTGTATGTCACAGGCTATTGGCGCCTTGGAACGAGCAATCAATGGGCTTCTTTCAGTGGCTCACGTTCTCGAAGAGCCACGCCTCGCTCGCCTCTATACGTATATCCTTCGTGAGGGCGAGGTAACGGTCGATACAATCACTGCTGACTTGGAGACACCACGCACGACAGCCTACGCTGATACGGGCACCCTAGTTGAATTAGGACTGCTCACGCGTGATGAATCCGAGAAAACCCACACCTACACGGCAACGCCGATTAAACTGACTACGGATCTTGACGGCGATACGTATACGATTACCCCCACGCTTATCGAAGCCGTTGGTCGCACATCGAACGATCAGGATCTCGCCTTTATCGTTGAGAGATACGGCCTCGGCAAACTCGCTGCTGCAGTGACGTATGCCGTTCCATACGTAGACGGCGAGATGACCGAACGGGTTGCTGCTCGTGAACTCGATCTCCAACCGGCGGTTGGAATTGCCGTCTTACACGCACTCCGGGAGGTCATCCAAGAGATGCACACACACGACCCGTACTTCGACGAGATTCGAAATGCCCGAACTGAAGCAGCTGATCGCGATTCATAGACGAGCCCGCCTCTATGACTATTCCTCCTAATAGCAAAGCCTGGGTTGCTGATTCAGGACTGTTCATTGCATGTGGCCGTCAAGAGAATACCAAATACATAGCCCTCGAACGGTTTGCAACGCACAATCAGATTACGTTCATCATTCCACAGCAGGTCTACGAAGAGCTCACCGGTGCACCAGCACAGAGTACACCGGGACAGATACCAATTGATAGTGCAATCGCTAGTGGCTGGGTGACAGTTGCTGAGGATCTTGACTATACAAACAGTACTGTATCAACAGTGCTGGATAGGACACGAAGCTATATTGCAAATTCGTCCAACCGACCTGAAGACCAGATTGAGCGGGCAGACACCACACTTGCAGGCGTCGCAGTCCAACTCCTTCTGCAGGGGTCTGCATCATCTGTGTGTCTCATTACCACAGATATTGATGCTGGTCAGGGGACCGTTACGGCGATCGAAGCAGCAGGGTTCACCGATCAGATTACGTTGAAAGATGGATTTGAACTGATTGAATCGATCACATGAGTATATTGCCTTAGCGGTCAACCTATGTTTGACATCAATATTCTTGCTGGCTGGTAGCTCGTCAGAACTCCTTATAATGGCTCTACGTTTGTGAGTATATTATTCCACAGTGTGATTAGGTAGCAATATCTTGTGCAATAGATGTCTTTCTGGGGAGGGCTGTTGCACAAGGCGCTGTGCATCGACTTTTGACGAACAATAGTGCAGACCATCAGTGGGAGAGACTGTCGAGAGACGCGAGCGGCTGGTCACTTACGGCTGCCGACGCCTACGAAGTTCCGCCATAATCGGAACAGGAGCCGGTATTCAATGAGAGCAAACCCCGAGACTATCACAAGAAATCCGACAAAGACACCGGCAGTAACCTGACTTCCGAACAGTAGCCAGCCCAATAGAGCAGCGACGATCGGTTGGACATAAAATGTTAGACTCGCTCGTGAAGGGCCGATCCGGTCGACAAGCTCGAAATGCACCGTATAGAGGATTGCCGTCGCGAGGACTCCCAATACGAATAATGCATAAACCGTCTGGATCGTCCAATCAACAGCGGTCAGCGACGCACCAAATCGGAGAGCCACCGCGTGGTTGAACAGGCCGGCCAACAGTGCTCCCCAGGCGGTCAGCGTGATTCGGGGCATCGATGGATCGAGGCGCTGAGTCAGCACGCTGCCCAGCGCGAAGATTACAACACTTGCGAGCATAATACCGACTCCCACTACTTGCGCCGTCAGGAGGGTCGCTGGGGTCGGATTGGCAACAATGAGTGCCCCAATGAATCCGAGACCGATCCCGACAGCGTCGGATCGATCGAGGCCCGCCGCTGGGAGGATCAGCACAGCGAAGACCGTCATCAGCATCGGCATGAGACTATAGGCGATCGCCCCCACTGCACTACTGACGTACTGTTGGCCGGTCAACAGTAGCGTGTTCGTCATCCCCAGCGTAAAGATGCCAGTCAGGGCCACTCCAATGAGATCGCGGCGAGTTTGAGGAAGCCAATACTCGTACTGGAAGGCAACAACCGGAACTAACAGCAAGCCGGCGACATCGAGGCGGAGGGCAGCGAGGACGAGTGGCGGAGCATATGGCAGGCCCATCTTTGAGCCAACAAACACGAGTGCTCCAACCACGCAGTACACTCCAAATAGGCCAGCATTCTGTTGATGTGATCGGAGAGCTAAGCGCACCTATGTTCCTCTGACAAGGCAGAATTGGCTACTGGACTCTCGGTCAACTTTGACTGTCCAGCGGTCTACACGGTGGCCCCAGTTTGGTGAATCCTGGTATGGAGAGATTCGCCACAGATTCGATCGCGGTACCATGTATAATATATGAACACGATATTCCATAACACTGAGTTCGTATTATTGTAAACAGGGATCGAGACCGAGTTGAGTGGCGCTGAGCCATCAGCGCAAGGTCATCGAGCAAACTGATGCACTCAGTACAATCAGTCCTCATCTGGTGGCGCGACCGGCATGGAGATGCTCTCGGATCGCTCACACTCGTCAGCAGTGGTAGCGCCGAGGCGGGCTCCAATCTCGTCGAGGGAAATCGTGGCCGCCCACGCCTCGGCTCGACGCAACCGATAGCGAAGCGTCGTTACGGGAAGATCAAGATCGGTAGCGAGGTCTCCCAGCGTTGCATTGCGCGGGTGGTCGTAGTATCCCATTCGTACTGCCGCTTCAAGCGCTTGACGCTGCTTGTAGGGCAGATCAGTGTCATACTGTGGCTGGTGGATTCCCGCCCAACGTTCAGGCGTACCGACCCGGCGAACGGCGAGCGTGACACCATCCGGGAGGTCCTCCTGCAGCGTTCGGTGAAATGCGTCGACGTCTCGATCGGTTGGGATGAGTACACGCCATTCGTAGTACGGGCCGCGCTGGGTCGCGTCGAACACGAGCCCATCCCCAAAGGTCTCGTACGCGAGATAGCCGAGCGACGAACAGTAGCTCATGTCCGTCACGTGCCGGTAGATCGTTCGTGCGGTCGGTTCCCGCTCGATGACCTGGTATGAGAACGTTGTGTCGCAGTCAGGTGTGGGGTACGTACAGTCGTTGCAGTGCTCGTCGAAATAGACGGATTCGAGCGTGTCGAGATCCTGCTCGGGGCCAGTGACGCGTTCGATCCGCCAACCGCCATCGGAAGCGATCGACATGTTGAGAGTTGTCGCTACAATCTCCGGATGGTCGATAAAGAAGTCCCGTATTGGATGGACACCACGATCGTATTCGAGGAGGAAGACGTATTCGCGCATATTGGAAGCATTGACGACCTATTTACTTAGCCTATAGCTCCACCTAAGAGGCCTTAAAACGAACGACGATCCATCTAATTCACGTCGTCAAGATACTCGATAGCGACGACGCTGGACGCCTCAAAACAACGTCACCGGGACAGAGTAGAGGAGTGTCGATTCCCTTTGGTCGAACCGCGACGCCGAACGGGTTCGGATCACTGATGCCCCCGACACCGACCCGGTCGTGGTTAGTCATGTCAATACCGCCGGAAGGGAGGGACCATGAGGCGACTACCAGGCGCGACGCGACGCAAAAGACGTCGTCATTGTAAATCGGAAGGTACACTACTACCTCACAGGTGTCTTACTGATTAACGTATCTGAATACTAGGATTTCAACAGAGCCGAAGAACTATCTTCCTAATTCCTGGAAGAGTATCTGGGTGGATGAGTGAGCCGCCCGAAGAAGAGCACGACGACTACATGATCCCCGTCACCGACAGCGTGTTTTAAGCGACTGTCGCCTCTTTTGCCTAGCTCGGTTTGGATGGTTTGGGCATCTATACTAACACCGTTGGTATTACCGTTGCTTTGACTAGTGTTACAGATGTTTCGGATGTTTCGGATGTTCCGGTTTTGTGAAGCAGGCACTTCATATGGCTCCGCAGGCTGATGAGCGATACATCCCTCGGATCTCCTATGCCTTGTTGACAAAATATGAAATTCTGTATAGTAACTCCTTTCTTCTACTGGAGTTGTGACTGGCCATTTGTATAGAACTTCTCAAGTGATAGGAACGTGGAGTTCTCTAGGCCGGAACTGTTTCCTATTCCTCTTGATCATATCGTCCGAAAATGACGTCTGCGCCGTATCTAGAATATCCATCAATAAATTGAGTACTAATCCGTTCAGCACGCCACTGAAGATCACCAGGATATGCACTCTCTATCTCGTTCCAAACACTTTGTCGCATTTGGAGCGTGAGTTGGAATCTGACGCTTGCCCGTCCCTTTTCTTCTCCTTCTGGCTTGGCACGCCTGACGTTAAGGAGAATATTCTCGATTGTTAGGTGTTTTCGCCCTTCCTTTCCTTCGGGGACAGGATCGATTCGATCGCACACCGAAATGGTAAGTGGGTACCCTTTAACGTCCGACTCAAACGATTCGCCCCATTCGTATTGTCCCCAGTCGTGCGAATGAAACTCGTGTGGTTCGACGTTCCAAAACCCTGGTCGCCTTCCTACATAGTCGGCATCACACGCGTTGAAGTCAGGATGTTTTTGGAGTACATTGAGGATTGCCTTCTCTGGTGTTCTGTCGTAGCTGATGTCAATTGAAGCACTCGATTCTAACGCGGCCATATTATTTCAATAATATCTGCAGCTAATTAAAGATAGGTGCACATTACCTTGTGCAACAGCGATCGCGGTGATCAGGTATTGTTGCACAAGATAGATAATCAAATGTGCATAATAGAATTGGCTCTATACAGTTATAGATTGACTAATGATATAACCTGTTTCTGAAGAACTGTGTCACAGCAGCTATCTCTATATTATGCGATAAAAAATAATATAGTGTCAAGTATACACTACTTATAGATAGAAATGGTATACAATGGACAGAATACGGACGCCTATTCGTGGAAATACGCCTGTCAGAACTGCGGCACTCCATTCAGATCAAAACCATCGGTATGTTATGAGTGTACCAGCAGGCAGATTGTCCCTGTCTCGGAGATACTGACCCGTTGGCAGTGATGGTTCGATTATATGCTTCTGACAGGGATCGTCCAACTTCCTTCACAATGGGAGTTGTCACAGAAAAAGACCCATTCGGACTCCCCAGTGCTAAGCAGTTGCACCTGATTGGTACTCGTTGATCGAGTTCCACAGTCGGTGCAGTTGTCGTATCTTGTTCCATTCATATTTATAGATACATAATATATTATTAGTAATAAATCTTATTCTAAAACACGACTCTTCACAACCGTCTGTTGGGAGAAATACACTGGAACGGAGTACTGCACACAGATACCACGGAACTGGACGAGTAACGCCTATTTTGTTTACTCTAACGTGCGGAGGGCAGCAAGTAGCCCGTGGCGACGTTCCTCACCGATTAGGGGTTTCCCAGCCATCGGATCGTCGAGATTGACGGGTGCACCGACCCCTGGTTCGTGGGGTTCGCCGAGCCCGTACTGGTTGTTCCGGAACGTCCAGTCGTGCCACTCCCCACGTGGGACGTTCACTTGACGATACGGCGCAAGACCACCGTCATTCGAAACGTTCTCGGGTGGTTCCTCTCCGTCGATCTCATGGACGAACCGGCAGTTTTCGGTCACGTACTCCTCGTCGGGATACCCACGGAACGCGATCGCCTGTGTTGGGTTGTCTTGGATCGAATGGGTAAACGCGAACGTACAGCGACGCACTTCGACGCGACCACCGGCAGTGAGGTCGTCTCCGTAGCCGTTTTCAGCCAACGTATGCATGTCGACAGCGTGGCTGTAGGTCGTCGGCCCGAATACGCTATCTTCGAGCGTGTACCCGCAGGTCGAGAACCCGAAGCCGACGATCGCGTGGCGCGTCGCGTTGAAGTAGCTCATCTCGATAGTTGGGTGGCCGTTCAACACGTCGATGACGTAGCCCGCACCCACCATCATACAATCGTGCCCGTAGATGTGATGGATGTGCGGTGAGACGGCCGTCGACGAGGTGCCAACACTGATTGCCTGCATGGGCCAGCCGTAGATCTCGCAGTTGTCGACCTCGACGTCGTCATCGAGGATCCGCATTCCGCGGGCGTAGCGTTCCTGTCGCATCGCTTCGCGCTCCTGGTAGTTATCGCCCGCATCGAGCGGGATGTAGCCCGGGTACGCGGGGTCATCGTAGTAGTCGTGATACGGTCCGCGGAGGCGCACACCGCTGATGCGCGACCCGCCCTCCATCGTGATTAATCCTCGGCCATTCGACCCGCCGTCCCAGGCTGGGGAGTCTTCGCCATGATCAGTGGTGTACAGCAGTGCTCCCGGCGAGCCATCGATACCACGATTCGAGACGATCGTCTGTCCCGAGAGCGTGAGGTCCCGACCCGAGAGGTCGATCTGGACGTGACCGGGAACTCCAATCACGTCGGCCGACGAGTCGAGCGCGTCGAAAAACGCCCCCGTGCTCTCGACAGTCACATCGGCGTCGGCGAGGCCGATATTGGCGCGGTGACCGACGCCACCGCCGATCGGACGCCCTTCGAGACACTCGAGCACGCGGTCGTTGGTGAAATATTGGGGCATTGGTTTAGAGGTGGGTGTTTTCGTTTGCGGCGATGTTCAGGTCGAAGTAGTAGTACCAGAACTGGTTGCTGGCATAGTCCGGATGAGCACCGCCAATGAGTTCAAGCCCATCGCGGCTCTGGCTTTCCCAGTCCGACCATTCGCTACGGCGCAGCGGGAAGCTCCCGTCGCGCGTCAGGAGGTACTCGCCGGGTTCGAGAGCCATATCGAGATCGATCGTGTTGATACCCTCCGCGACACCGATATTGCGTTCGTGAACGGGACTGAAGCTGCTGCCATCGTACTCGCCCACGACGGCGGTGAACGTGCCGGATTGGCCGGCGTCGACGGTCGCCTCACCGAGGTGAATCGATCGCTCGGTCTCGAAGTGGATCCCCCAGCGGGTCGCGCCGTGCTGGGTACCCTGTGGGGCCGGGCCAACCTGTCGAGCGGGGAATTCGAGGGCGTCCGCGGCGGCTTCAAGTCGACCGAGTACATCGTCGAAGGCTCGCAGGTCGACACTTTCGTTGTTAGTGGTCTCAGTGTTCGTATTCTCGACCTGCATATTCGGGGTCGAGTCTGTACTACCAGCTGTGCCAGACCTGTTCAGGAATGTCTGTCGAGCTAATGTGCTGGTTAGCTCGGTCTCGTCTGTGGGTGTTTGGTTAACCATTGTCTGCAATGATGAAAATCCACTCGCATTACATATAGTTCATCTAACTACGGGGTTAGCCGATAACTTACGTGAGGGTAAGGACAGTGTATCGTTGCTTAGCTACCGGTAATGGGAGCGAACCCAGGGGAGGGACTTACTTGGATAGCGGATTAGAGGAGGGGGTCAGGGAGGGAGGCAATCAGGGAGAGGTAATTACCTCGTCTTGGTATCTCTTTTCGGAAGTATTTATTTTCTCTGCTACTAGTTAGAATAATATATTATAATAACTAATTCAAATAAGTAAGCGGATAAAGTGATTCGAAGGAGGTAGTAAGTGTTTCGGAAACTGTAGATTCCGAAACGCTCCCACTACACGACACATGCGCCCGATAGTCTATCTCCAATTTTGGTCCCGATCTCAGCATAATTCACAGCTCTGTTGAGATCCCTTCTTTCGACATGTACCTTGGTGAAACGCTGAGTACAGTGATTGTCGCAATCAATGCACAGTTCCCTCGGTGGATAGCTCTCTCGATGCGGAGTCTCTCGAGTGTGTCTGCGCCGCAGGACGTGCAATCAGCGGACTAAATAATTCCTATTGTCTGTTTCGATCTCATAGATACATTGCCCGTAGCGTACTGAATGAGCCTGAGATGAAAGGCCGCTATCGACCGGTAGGGACATCTCGAAGGACCGATCTCGGCTGGAGGACACAGCCTTAGCCGAGAACGTACCGGAGCCATGGATACGTTCAACGAACGCCTGTCCGCTAATAGCATCGTCTTCGATCCACGCATTAAGACCAAGGATCCGACTAGCACTTGTCGGAGTAGCCTTAATCGGCGCTCTCGGTGTATTCAAGCATCTGTAGGTTCACGCACAGATACAGCTACCCAAGGAGTAAGAGCCGCAAACGAGAGTACAATCCGGAGATTTTTACGACGTAAAGCTAGGTTACAGAGAAATTTTACCGAATCGTCCAAGGCGCCAACTGCCGCCTCATCTATCAGAGGCGGCAATATGGTTCGTTCTGGGTATAGTTGTCGTCATATCTCTTACTTGACTCAATCTGATTCGCCCTAGTGTGAGCAGTGTGGAGGGGCGTTCGGGTTCACGCCCACGACCTATTTGCGAGCAAACGACAAGCGAGAGCAGTCGAGTCGTCTCACCTTGTGAAACGTCAGTCTTTGTGAGAAAGGCGATTCTTGAACAAGGCTCAGACTTCTTTCCGTCTGGATATTTTATAGTTAATGGGATACTTTCGGATAAGAAACAACACACCTCATGGGGTAAGATTGAATCAGACAGTGATTTCGAATCGGGCGCCGCCAGCGACACTCTCGGTTACGCGGATCTCCCAGCCATGTGCCTCGACAACTCGCTTGACGATGTTCAGACCGAAGCCAGTCCCCTCCGAATCCGTCGAATAACCCGCTTTGAATACCTCCTCGTGATGATTTTCGGGGATACCGGGACCATTATCCTCTAAATAGAAACCGTTGTCCAGTTCCCCAATTGTTACGGTTACGTCCTCACCACCGTGCTTGACTGCATTGCGAATTAGATTCTCAAATAATCGTTTCAGATAATTCTTATTGGCCTGAACGGCTTGATCAATATCGGTGACTAACGTAGCATCAGCTGTCTCCACAGTCTCCCAGCAGCTAATTACAACTGAATCGCTTTGTCCAATCCTTCGTCGACGCTTCCTGCAGTTTGGACATTGATCCGGTCATCCTTATGTTCAAGATAGATAGTAGCCATTTCAGTTATGTCTGAGTTGTCATCAACGTGAATCACATTAATCGCGTCAGTATTAATTGACATTGTAATTACTTGTTAGAGACTGTTTTGATAGCATTCTATTTAAATAATATGGTTAGAAACAAATTGTCTATACTAATTCGACAGAGATGCCTAACTAGCGTTGAGGATAACAGAATAGAGAGTGCGTGCGGTACTTTAGCCGGCTCGATCTCGATAGCTGGACCAGGTGTGCTGTTATCTGTCTGTGGTAGTGTTGTTTCGAGGGCGGCTTCATCTGCCGGTTCACCGATCTCCACTGGCGGGTCATCGACCGCAGTCAGCGGTTCTTCAACCTCTTGCACGGGGATGACGAACTCAACCGATCTATCTTTGTTGAGGTAAACAACCTTCGATCGGTCGGGGACAATAACTTCATATTGTCCCTCTGGCAGTTGAGTGATCAGCTGCCCGTTCGCGTCTATCGACCCAGTGAAGACCTGATCACCGGTTTTCTTGTTGACAATGGTGACAGATGTATCAGCAATTGGTCGATTGTTCTGGTCTCTAAGGTCCACCGAGAGCGAGCTTGTGACCGCACCGCACGCAGTATTGACGTTGTTAATCCGATCTGCCGTTTCGAGAGAGGTAGGAGTAGCAATAACGGCTCCACTGACTGCGACAATCGAACTCACCAGAAATAAACAGGCGAAGGCGACCGTCACAGCATGTCCCCATGACCGCACTGTTGTGATTTTGTCACGGCCGGAACCGATCACTGACCGTACACTGATCGTTCGAAATCGCCTCGTGATGACGGAAACAGCCTGTGACATCAATACTGTCACTTCAATTGATTATTCTACTAACACTTCAAACTATGTATTTTAGGTGAAAAATTCACCAATCTTATAGGTTATATAAATCATACAAGTTGACGCAGTTGAATGCCTTGTACAACACTGTTGAGGTTTACAGAGCAGAATGTTGGTCGGAGACAGCGAAGACATTGCTAGTAGAGGAATAGTGGACAGTCCTTTCTCTAGATGATGGTGATTTTGTGTTCGTGCTCATCTCTGATCAGGGTCGAACTACTTGTGACGCGCAGCGCCAGCAACCAATATTCGGTCATTCTCGTCCGTATGGAGCCAGTGAATTTCTCTCCAAATCTCTGTTCAAGATTGGGTCTTTCAATTGCGCAGAGGGCAGTTCTGGCGCTGGTAGCGAAAGAGATGGAGCGTGTGACAGGCTCCACCTAACGAGAGGTCCCCGATGGCCAAAAGTACGCGCCAACCGCGGTGAAAGTGAAAAAATAACTGACTCACCGGCTGGGAGCTGAGAACCCGCTGGATCAGTCACAATACCATCAGTTCTGATACGGCGTGTAGCGGAGCCCATTTTGCAACCAAAAGTTGATAAGAAATGTACAGAGTGGGAAGGGTATGCCCCAGTGTGATGAGTGTGACCACCACGTAACGGCCGATTTCCACCGCGTCTTCGCCGATAACGACGGGAGGCTCTTCGGCTGTCCAAACTGTCTGAGTGCAACCGCAATCAAGAACGGGAAAGCAACGGGCCTCTGAACTGCTCAATAGCTATCAACCTCCTGCGATACCAGCGACTGATACCGACGTGAATGTCTGCTTCTTTAGTAGCGAAGAGACAAGTAGAGGTAGCGAACCTGCACTTACGCTACTGGCTTGCTAGCGATCCAGTAGCTCATATGGATACATTCCTCCGAAAATCGATCACAGCCACCAGTGGGACGAGAGATCTAGTCCGATCCTCGTGAGCGGCGCAAACAGACATTAGTATGATGCTGTCTCGCGTGTTGGAGGGCTATTGATTACTCAACGACCGTCACTGGCACCGGTGATTGGCGAGTGACCGTTGCAGCGACGTTTCCGACCAGTAGCCGTGACGAAAGCTTGCGTTCATGACCCCCAATGACGACGATATCGAAGTCTTCAGCTCGCTTAATGATCGCTTGTGATGGATCGCCCAAATCAATGACGGTTGTAATCTCGACATCGTGTCTACGAGCCACTTCACGAGCCGCCTCGAAGACGCTCTCTGCTTGAGCTTGCGCCGTCTCTGAAAGATCACCTGAAAGCGCCAATCCGGTTGCGCTACCCATATGCCACGTAGGGACACCAATGACGTTGAGAACCGTGAATTCGGCATCAGTATACGTTTCAAGCGCGAATTCGAAAGCCTTCGTAGCCATCTCAGAGTCATTCATCGGAGCCAAGACATGGGATATCATAGCATAGTAAGGAATGAGTCGTCGACATGTATATTCAGTCCTTGCCCCTGCCACCTCATTACTTCCTTGGCAGTGATACTTGGAGAGTGGCCCGTCTACTGATCCTGTTTGACCATCAGTCCTATTTTGTAATCCATTTAGTACAGACCTGTCGACTGTCCTGAGTACTGTGTACGTAATTCAACGACTGGTGCCTTTTTTACGGCGAGGCTGTTTGAGGAGGTTATGTCCCAGGATCGACGACCAGTGACGCGGCGAAGGACACTTGCGGCAATGTGCTGTGTCGTCGCCAGCGGCTGTACGACACAGCCAGATACTGGAGACAGTACGACGTCTCCCGACCAGAACGCTCCCGAAACGGAGCAAACTGACAGCTGGGTTCCCACGGCCATCTCACCTTTCGAAACGACTGTGGAACCAACCGAACTCATCGTCAATCTTGACGTGCCCTGGGACCTCACGTTCACACCGACGAACGACCTGTTCGTAACTGAACGGACAGGAACGCTGCTTCGGTTCATGGCCGACGATGTACTGGCCATCGCTGAAAACGAGGCGGCTCCACTCGATGCCACCGCTGTTTCTACAGTAAACCAACACAGCTTCCTCGGCGATCATCTCCTTGGGATTACCACTCACCCAGAATTTCCTAATCCATCGTTCTTGTACGTCTACGTCTCGGTTAAGGAGGGATCGGAACAGTACAATCAGGTACTCTGCTACGACCCGCAAGCGGACGATCCTGAAGCGACACTCGAAATCATTGTCAACCGTATCGAGGGGGATCACACGATCGGCGGCCGAGTCGCGTTCGGCCCGGAGGACGACCTTTGGGTGCTGGTCGGAACAAAAGACAAACAGCGAGCGCAGGACCCCACCGTTCTCGGCGGGAGTGTCCTTCGACTCACGCCCGACGGCGACTCGGCACCGTCGAACCCATCGCTGGGCGTCGATGCCGATCCACGGGTGGTGAGTTACGGCCATCGAAACCCACAGGGCATTGACTGGCTCCCGACAGGTGTCCCGGTTCTGACTGACCACGGGCCCACTGGTCACGACGAGCTCAATTGTCACTTGGACGGCGAAAATTACGGGTGGCCAACCGTTCGGACCGAGCCCGAATACGAGGCCCATCCTGACTACGAACGCCCGCTTGTTAATACTGGGCCGGACGAGACATGGGCACCCGCAAATTGTGTTCGGTACACCGGCGATGCGATTCCTGCGTGGCACAACCGTCTGCTCGTTGCAACACTTCAGGGGATGGGACTGTCGATCATTACGTTACGCCCACCCGATGTGGACCAACCACCGGTAGAAGGGGACGCACACCGGTACGACGCAGATTGGTTTGACAAGCGCTACACGGCAACAGCGCATCAAACATTAAGTGGGGTACTCGGCCGAATTCGGAACGTCGCTCAGGGCCCGGACGGGACGCTTTTAGCCACTTCTTCAAACCGAGATGGGTTGGCACCCGATGCCGGACAGTTCCCTCGTGAGCACGACGACGTACTTGTGCAACTACAGCCCGCCTTGGAATGAGAATTCCAGTAGTCAGAAGCATAACGATGTGAGTGAATACGCCCATTCCGGTGAATTTGCCAAGTACTGTGAGGGACTGCCGTTATTGAACAAGAAAGGGACGTAGGCTTGTCTCGCTCAACGGGATCCTCGAGAAGCTCGGTAAAGCCGACGTTGAGCAGACGAAACGTCGCGGCAAGAAGCTCGTCATTGTTGATTTCGAGGCAGCCGATCGCTATCACGATTGTTGTGATCGGGCGAACGAGCAGTCCTCCGCTCAGAGCGTCTGTCCTATACATCAAAACACAGGAACAGGTCAGCACCCCGCGGATATAGTGACTTGGACTGCTCGAATCGCAGTGGTGTAGGTATAACTTGCGTCCGTTAAGGATGACTTGTCTCTATTCACCGGTACCAACGGTGTTAGATGAGCCCCGTCAAGTACGGGTTTCCTTTAATCTCGATGTTACTACATCAACGGACTAGCCTGCTGATGAACCGCTCAACAGACTCCGTGAACGAGACGGTGGGTGTTCCAGGCAGGTAGACTGAAGGATCGGATTGTTCAATTATAACGTTAGGTTCGGTTTCTTCCATACGCTTATTATGAAGTAGAGCTATTTACGCATTTCTGAGTACATTTTGGGACGCCACGGATCAATAATCAGTATTAGGAAAAACAGGTCTAGTGCTGAGGATCATAGGTACAATGTCGAGCACCAGCAAAGTGGGTGCGAAGAAAATGGGGCTGCTACCGGCTGATTCCTTCTCGAGCCCAGACAATCGTCACATGATCGAATTCCTTGTGGAGCTTGTGAATCGAACCACCTCCAGTTCCTATTTTCGAGGCCTTTTCTCGTATTCGCTGCTCGATCCCCTCGCTTATCGTTCACTGGCCGGTCGAATATGGAGTATCGATTCGATGCGACTGCTCACAATGGTTTTCATCATCTTGATCCATACAGCAAACTCTGCACGATGATATTGCGAAATAGGCAGAGACCACTCGCACCTATGGAGAAACAGCCGTCAGTGGCACAGAAACGAACTACTTCGCTCCTCTACCACTACTGGCCGCTCAGAAGGAGTCCGGCTCTCGATCGTCGTCAACTCCAAGCGCCGGCGGTGTTCGATCACTATAACCTTCTCGTCCGACTCCATCTTTGTTCACCGACCCGATAACAGCTCGCCGGACGTCCTCCTGAGAATCAAAGCGTTCGTCCTCGAAGGGCACAAGCACGTTCTGAAGCGATTGTGTCCCGTTTGGAAGCTGCAAGGTCGCTTCACCGTATGCCTCAATCAGCTCAGTACAGTCAACCGGGTACTCGCAGGTTGCGAGATCGTCGGCCAGTGACCCAAACTTCACACCTTGCTCTCGCGTTCGATCTCGCTCATTTGATTCGGATACGATTACACATGATTAACCATTCAGATACAGAAAAGGATTCGCCGCGACACCCTTGTGGCGGGAGAGCAACCCGATAGCTGTCCTTCGAATCTCGTCCTGAAGCGACCCGCTTGAAGCCATTCGCTCGCTATAAGTACTCTGTGTAGACTGTGAACGGAACAAATAGGATAATAATCATTTAGGTACTAGATTTAATGTTTAGTAGTATCGTATCTAACTATAAGGTATGGGCCTAGCCTGACTGAGAGGGCAGGTCTGAGGCCATAGTTAACTCCTCCGCTCGATCGCAGCACTCAGGCGTCCATGCCCTTTCGAGAATACAATCAGAGAGTCGATTCTGGGGCTCTTGATGAGCATCTAGCCGCAGTCATGCACGCTTGAGCAGATACTGATCGTAACCGGAAGACTATCTGTTATTATGTTGGATAAGACTAGTGGAATATAACGAAAAATACCAACACGCAAGGTAGTTACTAGAGACTAACGGTAAAATGACACATTAGCTTACTGGTAACTAAGAGACAGTCTTTCCTCCTCTTGTATGGGAGGGGTACCCCTCCCGGTTCCGGCCGAGGCCTCAGGGCCGGGACCTTATTCGTACCAACTCTCAATACAAATAGGGAAATATATGCCGAGAGTACCATATCAGTCAGTACGTAGTAATTGTGGATAATCGAGTGACACAACTGATGTTTCTACTCAATTGAGCGGTTCAATCGTATGGGCACGTTCTTTTCCATACGTGTCCTCGAGTTGTGCCACGGACTGAAGCGAGAGAATCGCCTGACAGTTAACGCCCCGACCGACGTTGATCAGTTCGCCGAGGCGCTTGATCGTCGCGTCCAGGTGCTCGATCTCGTCGAGGAGGTAGTACGCCGACCGGTCCGGATTGTCCATACCGTGCATGATCGACTGGTCGATCAGGTAGCGGAACACGGACGCGATCGTGCCGGACTGCCGGGTTGGGTAATTGAGTACCAAGACCCGCCCGTCGGGGTTCTGGATGTACTCCCGAATCGAGAACTCGCCGCTCTCCGCGAAGTCACCGACGAACAGATCCGTGATCTGCTGTTGCGCGGTCACGAATACGGATCCAGCCTGCCGTTCCGTCTCAGGATTGATGGCACTCGCGGCGGCCGTCAGGTCCTCGTGACCGTCCCGAGTGAGGTGCTCGTGTATCTTCTCGGGTGTCGCTCGTGAGAAGTAGTTCACGAGCTCGGCGTTCGGCATTGGTTCCTGGGATCGATCCCATGTCATTGTTCGAATCTCCGACGTACCTTCGAGATGCTCGGCCAGATGGTCTCGTGATCAGGTCTCTCTACTGCGTCGTTCGCTGAAAGCAGTGACGTAAGTTCGTGATTAGCGATCTTCTTGCTGTCTCGGTAGATATCGATATACAGTTCGTCCTCCGTGACGTCATACGCCGCTTTAATACTTCATATCAATACTCGTGGACAGCAACGTCATCAAAACGATTGAAGTGATCGATATTACGCGTCACGACAGGCTCCTCGAAGCCGATCGCCGTTGCTCCAATAAGACAGTCGTGCATCTCCACTGGCGTTCCATCGTTGTAGAACTCGCCGTGTAGGCGTCCAGCGCGCTGTGCGATGCGTTCATCAATTGAGACGACCTCCTTCGACAAAACGACGCTAATGATGTTTTCCTGTTCTCTATTTGGGTTTGACGAGCGCGGAACGCCCGCAAAGAGTTCTGCAATGGTTATCGATGACACGCGCTGATAGACGTGGTCCGAATCAAGCTGGCTCGCCAGTCGGATCGCCCCGCTATCACCGTGTCGAACGTCTAGTAGAAAACTCGTATCGAGGATCACGGCTAGTGATCCGCCGCCGAATCTGATTCATTTGCGTCGAATTCGCTCGCGTAGCGGTCGGTTGATCGGTCAATGCTTTCGCGGGCGTCGGTGACTGCGCGCTCGTATCCGTCGTCAGCTTCCCCTGTTCCAACCATATCGAGTAGTGGGCGATCGCCTGCAAGTCGCTCGACAACGTCGTTGAACGACTCTCCCTCGCGCTTTTTCGCGGCTAACAGATCGTATGCGCGTTCACTAAGTGCGATCGTTTTTGTGTCGGTCGATGCCATGATTATAGCTACCTGTGCTACGACTATAAGTATTTGTGCCACGGAACCGTGGCTATATCCGTGAGCTTATAAGTGATAGTTAGATATCATTTTACTCTGGCATACGATGGGGATACTCGTCGCCGGGTGGGTGGATCTTCGGAAACCCATCTCACTCTTCGGACTGGCAGTATTTCTTATACTCCATAGTTCTCCTTCCACATATCCACTGCTTAGATCTCACCGAACTGTTGGTATCACACCTTGCTATCGACGCCCTGGTCAACCTTGTGCAACATATCACTCTGTGCAAGACCAATTGTTGCACAAGGAGGGGTATCAGAGAGTGAACAATAGAATCAAGATAGAGTAACCGTATATCGCATATGCAACAGGCAATCCCGCACCCACCGGATGCTGGCATTCTTAACGCACTCCGATTCGGGTCGGATCCGTTTCGTTTTCTTGAGGGGATGCAAGGACGATTTAAGGAGATCGTCTCAGTTCCCATCCCCGGCCGAGCGCCATTGGTTGTCGTCACGAATCCGGCATTGATTCACGAGGTACTCTCGCGTCCGGAGGCGTTCAGTCGGGTTCATGCGCAAGGTCCGGCCGCCCTTATCGCCGAACAGGGACTTGTCCAAAGTGAGGGCCCACTCTGGCGTCAACAGCGCTCGATTATGGGGCCAGCGTTCAGAGGAAAACAGGTCACTGCCTATGCAAACGCTGTCGGTGAGATGGTCGACGAACTCGCAGCAGAGTGGCGTGAGGCGGGAGGGCCAGACACGCGGAACTTACACGAAGAGATGACCGCAATGACGCTCCGGGTCGCCTCGGAGATTCTCTTGGGTGAGGACCTCGGCCGCAAGCGGGCAGAACAGTTCCATGAATGGATGCATATTGCTGGAATCGAATTCGAGTTCTCACCGTCGACTGTGCGTCCGAACTGGCTTCCACAACGGATCTCACCAGAGTTCAAGCAGGCGGCTGAAGGCATTCGTACCCTGAGCGAGGAGATCATCGAGCAACGACGGGCCAAGTTAGCGGCAGTAGACGAGGACCAGCCGCCACGGGACATGTTGCGCTCCTGTTACGCGCTGAAGCGGATCCCGAGGTCACGTATTCGGAGAATCAGATCCGTGACGAAGTCGCCACATTTCTCATCGCGGGGCATGAGACGACCGCGCTCAGTCTGACCTATACACTCGGTCTACTTGCTCAGAATCCCACTATTCGAGAGCGGGTTCGCAGCGAGGCGGACAGGGTGATCGGTGATGAACAGCCCCAGTACAAGCATCTCACAGATCTTTCCTACACTCGCCGCGTGTACCGAGAAGGTCTACGACTGTATCCACCGGCGTGGGCGGTGTTTCGCCAGGCGAGTGAAAATATTCGATTAGGCAACTTCGAAGTAGTGGAGGGATCTGCGGTGATCCTTCCGCAGTGGTCTGTCCATCGGGATAAACGATACTTTGACAATCCTGCTGAGTTTGATCCATCGCGCTGGAAGCGCCGGTCTCCGAACGGAGTGAGTGCATATTTCCCGTTCAGCACTGGCCTGCACGCGTGTATTGGGTCGCAGTTTGCCCTGTCGGGAGCAACGCTCTCTCTCGCTCGTCTTACACAGAAATTTGATATCCGGGTCCAAGCTCACGAATTACGAGATCTGCGTCCCACACCGACACTCCGTCCTGGTAAGGGAGTTGCAGCGAGGATCAAGCCACTCAGGTAAACATGGACGTCGTCTACTGATTAGCAGGGACTGATACTCTAAGCTCGGTCATACGCCTGCAAAATTCCTCTTACTATACTCCTTATCGCGAGAACTACTTAAACTCGAATGGGGAGCGAGTCTGTGAGAAAATGGGAGTGAGACGGGTGCTCACACCGTCTCCGGGCTCATCCAATCTAAAGCACGTTCAGTCGTCGTCCAGTTACAGGATTCATTACCAGCCTCAGAACAACCCACGCAAAATGATTTTAAAGCAGCTAATTCGACTGATACCGTACCCGACTGATCTCTTTTAGAGTTAGCATTCAATACTAGATCTTCCAATTCGAGTGTGTCCCATCGCTACCCTGTATCTATCGGTCCTCCAGATACGAACTGACCTCTGATACGAGCCACAGCTTACGACCGGAACCCTCGCTCGCTCAGGACAGTCGTCATACCGAAAGCACAGGATGGGGGCCCTGCCGGATGGGTTGGAACGGGATCAGTAGGTGACACAAACCGAAGTTGCAGAGGCTGGGAACGTCACTACAACGACTATCTGAACGCATCGAGAAACGCTCGATGAACTAGCTGTCTAGACCGGCCATGGAGGGAGTGAGGGAGTTCCATTTTCCCAGGTAAGCGAGCCGATCGCCGGGTGTGTCTTCATAATTAAGTTGAATGTGGCAGGACCCAAGGTCCGGATGATCGGCGTCCTGATGAAAGCCGAGTATCAGGCCTCGATCCGGTTCGACCCAGTTGATGCGGTAGTATTCGTGATCGACACCGGCCGGGTACCAGAAGCGAATCTCCAGTCGTGCCCTCTCCGCATCATAGGGATTACCCAGAAATGTTGCCAAATCGATATCCGTGATGACGTACCGAGGCCGTCGTCGAGACGGGCGATAACGCACGTTCTCACAACTAGCCTCATTCGTCAATCGGTCGTGAACGTCTCGGAGGAGGGTCCGCTGTGTATATCGGTCACGACCAGCGAGAAAATCATAGTGTGAATCGAGAATTAGCTCGTGGCACGGTCTGTCACAGTAGTCATCTGTTCGCGAGCGGATTCAACATCCGAGTAGAGTTCTAGTGCGTGCTTGATCAGTCGACGATCTTCCTCGTTTTCACGCCAGAACGCGATGACATCCCGGCGTTCACGGAGCTCATCACTTGCGAGAGTACCGTCGGCAAGCGACAGTTCGAGATCCTCCCACGTCTCAACGTCGTAGGTCGCCTGCCACCCCTCAATCTCCTCGGTGATCGCAGTCAATTCGCTCCGAAGCTCCTCGCGTGGATTCTCCTCGATGAGCGTGCGGATTTCCTCAAAGAGCAATCGCGTGTAGTTGGATTGATAGAGTGTCTTCTCGCCGGCCTCGACGCGGCGCAGCTGGCCCTGCTCAACGAGATCGTGAAGTTCCTCGTTAGTCGTACTCCAGGCGGCGTCTGCTTGATCGCTGATCCAGTTGACTGATTGGGGTTCGCGAAGCGTCTCGGCGACCGCCCGAATGCGTTCGCGCGCGCTCATCGACTTGGTCCACGACTGGACCCTATCTCGCGAGAACTCGGACATACTGGGTACCTCTATCAACACTGTTCGCGTCTTATTTGCATATATGTTTGTACCCTCTCGTATAATCACGAAGAGATCGTGACCGTGGGGATCCGGACGTTGAAATTCGAAATGAGACTCAGCGAGAATACCGGTTCCACTGGTACGCCGATACAGAGACCCACGCTCTATAGGTATCATATTTTCTTAATTTCTTAGATAGTTAAATGAAATAATTAGTAGGTGGTTTGTACGAATCTATCGAGACACGATTCAAGCATATCGGGAGATAGTTATTCAGCAGTAAGTTCAGGGTATGCGACTTCCCAAAGATGGCCATTGGGATCGGCAAAATATCCAGAATACCCTCCCCAAAAGACGTCTTGAGCTGGCTTAATTATACGACCGCCAGCGGATTCTACTTCTTTGAGTATCGATTCAACTGTTTCCTTGGTCGGTACATTGTGTGCTAAGGTAACTCTGGAGAATCCGGTTTCGTCGTTAGAGACAGTCGCATCCTCGGCAGGCTTCTCCCGTGGATAGAGTGAAAGCCACGTTCCTTCAAGATCAAAAAATGCTACGTCACTGTCGTCCTCCCGTTCCTGCATTGGGAATCCAAGCCCGTCTCGATAGAAGCGAATGGACTCATTGATGTCGTCAACACCGAGGGTTACGAGTGTAATTTTCGGTTCCATACCTTAAAAGGGAGGTACACAAGCGATAAGGTTATGCTCTGTATGTAACGGTTGGTGCCGGCTTCAATTTCCAGGTGAGAGGATGAAGCAGCTGTTAGGTAGATATTCCCATCTACCGGCTGTTCCATTCTACAGTGTGTCTAAAGAATAGGATTCCAATAAAGCCAACTAATTAGCAATTGACGATGTCATTTCATTATAAGCAGTTTGGAAACGTTCTGTTCGCACGATTGTGTGGAGAAAAACCCCGAAAGCAAGGAGAACCCCTGCCACAATAGTAAAGAGTCCACCGAAGAACACCCCACCAGATTCGGCTGCGTACAATGTGTATAAGCTTGTTGCACCGAATAAGAACGTCATCCCACCGAGAATAGCAAGAGCGACAGACACAATTCTAAATTGCTCTACAAACGCTTCAACCATGGCAACAACGCCGAGTAGTGCCGGAACAACGAGTTCAGGATTGACTGGTATTGATCCAATGGCTGGCCACGTTGAGTATGGTTGCGGGAGATAATTAAATGACATTGCAGCAATGAGAAGGACTGCTCCGGCGAGCAGTAACTTGGTGGCTTGGAGGGCTGTTCGTGTCGGGATGTTTGCGGGCATACAAACACTTTGATTGTCTGTCAATATGTAATTATGGGACTTTGTTGGAATTCTTAGCTGCTAACAAGATCGAGAGACCCTCTGGTGGGTAGAGAGCGTGCATCTAACGTGCGTATAGAGAATTTCCTACCCAAAGAAGTAATCCGAAAATCACTATATGACTCAAAATAGATAATAAAAAACAGTTTGGATATCTGGTACTGCATTTGAGCGCCTATCTCGATAACTAACACTGGACAGAAACGACAACTATTTTTAAGAAATACTAACGGTGAATCACGATAAAATTCTGATAATGCCGAGTAGACAGCAATTACTAGCAATCGCGCTTGTAAGCATTATGCTCACGGCGGGATGTACGGGATGGGGAACTGACGGAGCAGGGGACAACCCAGGTGAAGAGCCCAACCAGTCCGACAATCTCGAGAACGAACAGAACAACACTTCGGACGAGAGCGAGGACACCTCGGGGACGCCACTCGGCTCCGAGGGAAGCTCGGACACATCCGATACTGAGAGCGACGACTCGGACCCGCCATCGACGAGTTTGCAGTCCGGCGACTCCGACGATAGCGAATCAGCAAGCGGTGATTCGGATGCCAACGCCCCGGACTCAAGCGACGGTGATACCGATGCAGAACACCGTTCGCTTACCGTCACCGTTACTGACACCGACGGCAACCCGGTCGAAGGGGTCGACGTCACGGCCACGCACGAGGCGTCCGGCGAAGAACGGACACTTACTACTGACGGCGATGGCACGGTTGTTTTCAACGTCCTCGACGGCGAGTTTGCCCTCTCGGCTGGTGGGGCCACCGAGTCCGTGACAGTTGACGGCGATACGGAGACGACGCTCGAGACGGACAGTGATGCCTCTGGTGGCGACGGGGACGCCCCCGTCGAGAACGACGAGCAGCAAGAGGACAGCGACACCGACGAATCGGATGAAGAGACTCCCGACGGGGATGACCCCGATGAGGAGCCATCTGAAGATCCTGAAGAGCCCGAGGACCCACCGGAGGACCCGAACGACTCCGAAGAGCCCAACGAAACGAACGACTCCAACGACTCGAATGAGTCCAACGAGACCGACGACGAGCGCACTACGCTGACCGTCACACTCGTCGACGCTGAGACGAGCGAGAGCCTCGATGGCGAGGTCCAAGTCTACCTAGAAGGGTACGGCACGCAACTCACGCGCAACACCACTGACGGCACGGTCACGTTCGACGAAGACCTCCCGAACACGAGTGAACCCGGCGGCGATACCTACCACGTCGGGTTGGACGCGAACGTCGATGGCTACTCGACTGTCGAGGGTATCACGTCACCCGGCAGTGAAATTTCGACGGGCGACGACCTCGACATCACAATGGAGCTCGTTCAAGACCCGGAGATCCACGACGTGCAGTTTACCGTCGTCGATAACCGGACCGGCGAGCCCATCGAAGGGGCGTCGATCGAGGCGCTTGGCGGGCGACTGCCGAGCGGTATGGACATGATGTTCGGCGGCGAGACGAACGCCAACGGTGAATTCTCGACGACGGCCGCCGAACACGATAGTTACGAACTCAATATCAAAGCGCCCGGATATTTGGGGGTGACGCCGACCATCTCGATAACGGACGATACAAACCGGACGATTGCGTTAGAGTCGGAGCATCTGCAACCCCCGGACGAACCGAACGAATCTAACCCCCCGAACGAAAGCGCAGTGTAGCGGTTCCTCTACCCACGACCATTTCCGGTATTCTCTTCCGAACTTGAAAGCCACCAAGTCGGGTATATTTAGAGGGTCTTACAGAGGTTAGCCCCGACTAGTTCTCATTTAAAAACACGTGTCACACTCCCCAAAGAGAGTGGTGTCTTGAATCGTTGTTTTGTTAAGGAGACGTTACGCGTCTCAGTGAACTTAGCTACCGGCTCCGTAACTTCGATCGCGTCCAGCAAGTGAAGGGCCGTCACCGAGCGCACCGCCTTCACGCTGAACAACTCTCGGGACATCAAGATCGTCGGCCACGATACCGAGGGTAGGGGCTTCGCCGAACAGATATTCGGACTCACCGACAAAGGTCGCGAGTTAACCGACGAATGGGCCACCGAGACCACCGAGCGTCCTGATGGATATGAAATGCGCGTTGAGCGTCTGGAGGACGAGGTCGATGAACTCCGGAAGGAGAACGAGTGGTTAGAGACTGAAATTGAGAAGCTGCGCAAGGAAACTGTTAGCGAGGAGAAGTTCAGTGAATTCGTTGAGGTGCTGGAGAACGAATTGGTATGATTCAATCCTCTCCGCACCGAGGCCGGGCGTCGCATGGGCGATAAACAAACCCACCACACTCGCTACGTTTGTTCTTTTGGCACGTCGTGTGGGCACTCCTAACGGCGTGGTGGTCGTTCAGACTGGTGAACGTCCTCTATTGGATGAAGTGCCGCTACGGAGACGCACAGTACCTCACCCTGCGTGAGACCCGCACCGAGACGACCGAAGACGGCGAGGAGTAAGCAACGATAGATTCTACTCGTCAATATTGGCGACTCGGAGCCCGCCAATACGGCTGAAATCACTATCACGGGTAACGATCTCCGCGCCCGCTTCGCGGACGATTCCTGCTATTAGCATATCCAGAGGGTTGATCGGTGTGCCCTGGTCGAGAAGTTCGGCCTCAATCATGGCCGTCTCCGTGACCGCGCCCGCTGTCACCGGAAGGGGATCGGCCCAATTTAGCGCTGCTTCAGTCTCGGTAACACCGGGCTTCCGAGAGGCCTGTGCTCCGTATCGCAGAGCTTCCCACAGTACTGGCGTCGGGAGATACCACGCCCCATCGTAGGACTCGATCACGTCGGCCGCCTGCTCATGGTGAGGGTTGTCGGAGCGAAGATAGTCGCTCAGGACGCTATTGTCCAAACATCTCATCGTAGTGCTCGTCTATCTCCTCGCCGAGTTGCTGATGTTTCTCCTCGTGGTCCCGCCCTGCATCGATGTCATCCCAGAGTCCTCGAGCTTTTGTCGGGTCATCTCTTGACTTCGAGAGCCGGTTTACCACATCGCTGAAGCTCTCGTCACCGCGCTTGTGAGCTTTCAGGCGCTCATATGCGTCCTCGGTGATCGTGAGTGTCTTTGTAGCCATACACGTACGTGTACGTGCACATGTTCTATAAAACTGTCTCCTTCATATATGTGATAAGACGATCACTGTAACCGCGAAGTTCCACCAATCAACCCACTCGCGGCGGCGAGAGTGGCAACCAACGCCTTGTTACGTCGGCCGTCCTCGGGGTCGGTTTTTTGCGGAATAGCCCCCGGTCGACATGAGGTCGAGGAGGCCGTTTTCGACGGCCACGAATCCTGTTTCAACACCGAACTCGCCAGCTTCGGCTACGGGTTTGTACTTTTAATTCGGCGAGAACACTCAATCCGTAACTCATGGGTGACCGGGAGCCTGCGTCCGGCTCCGGGTTCGCTGCCTTGGCGTGCTCGCTTTGATTCTGCACGGCCTCTCTACCCGCCTCGGGTGCAGTCCCATTCTCGTGACCCCCATTCCACGCCCCGTTCCCGTCACTCTTAGGAGCGGATTCAGAGGACTTCTCGTCACTGCTATCGTTGCGTGTGAACAGCCATGTCATTGCTCCCGTTACGGCCACACCTACTGTCGTTGCTATTCCAGCGATCATGCCTCTCCGTTTCATTGGCGGTATTGTTAGCTCAAGATCAGCGCAACTATCGCTCCTATCAGGAGCATCCCAAAGACACCCTCCGGGCTGCCGGAGTAGCCGGTCATGTCGAGGACAAGTTGTGAGAGCGCCATCAGTATCTCGTAAACCAATTCGCCGCTGTGGTGGAACACGTCTATTGGACTCATATCTAATCTCTCTTCTATGTCTTCAGCGTCATCATCCCCAGTTATCGCCTGCTCAAGCAACTTGGCATACGCTTAGGGGAGCCGGATACCTTCGGTCTCTGCATACACTTTGATCACTTCGTGAAGGTCGCCGCCGCGCTCCATATCGACAGTGATCCGTACCTAACTCAGTATACTATCCAGTACCTAATAACTCTCCTCATATTGTTATTAGATACGGATGGGACTCACATCGACGTATCCCGACTAACGGGAACCGCCGGCCTGTCCGGAACGAGGCGGTGAGGTCTCGCTACAACCAACTCCATTCTTAAACGTCCTCAACTAGCAGCGCCAATCTACACCATCCTTACTCTCACGTACGCTATCCACTAACCACATAGTTAGCTAAATTACATTTTCTGGGAGAAATATTTAACCAGTATAAAGAATGGTTGAAGAAACAACTGCAGGCGAAACAGAGCTGAACAGCAAGTGGACACGGCGGACGTTTATGAGTGCGGTTGGCGCGGCCGGCATCGCAGGCCTAACCGCGAGTGTACGAGCCCAAGAAGCAAAATCTCTCACGAACGCCGAACGCATTCTCGAGAGCCTTGAGGGCCATCAGATTGGCGGCGGTGTCGGCCACCGTGCGGACATTAGCCTTGAGGATGCCGACGTAACCGTCGAGAGCACTGGGGCGTTTTTCGATGCGCTCGACTCCTCGGCTGATGTCATCGGGGTTCCCGGTACGGCCCAGATCGACCTCTCGGGTCGGGACTTCACACTCTCGGGACAGATGATTGTCTCAGATCGTGGGATCGATGGCTCACCAGGAGCGCTGTTGTACACGACCGATCACGGTGCGGACTCTCCGGCATGGGACGGCGGTTCCTCAGGCCGGGGACTGATCACGATGCGCGGCGGGTCGCGTATCAGTGGTGTCCGACTCCGCGGGCCGTATCATGACTACTACGACGACCCCGCCTATCCAGGTTACATTCCACTCGATGACGCCGATAGTTATCAAAAGCGCGAAGAGATGCGACAGGAACGCTACGCTCGTGGGATACGGATCGTAAATGACGACGTCGAGGTCGATAACTGCGAGCTTTACGGCTGGCCCATACAGGCTATCTCTATTGGCTCGGCGTCAATAGCTGTTTCACCGCACATTCATCATATCTACGGGCACGATTGTATGATGGTGGGTGCAGGCTACGTCATCGACGTATTGAATGGTCACCCGACGATCGAGATGAGCTACTTCAATGCGACGCGTCACTCGATCATCGGCTTCGGACATCCGACCTGCGGATACACACTCAAAGATAGCGTATTCGGTCCGATAACGTATAGCCACGCGGTCGACATGCATAGTCTGGCCGAGAATGGCTACGGAGACGACCTCACTGCCGGTGGTCGCGTCGAAGTCCGTCGCTGTACGTTCGCATTCACTCACACGATTACGGACAATCCGACACAGGCGATCGCGTTCCGCGGGTATCCTGACGACAAGTACATCACGGAGAACAACCGGTTCCTCCACGACGTCGATTCTGACTTCGAGAACCCCGTGAATACGAGCGGTCAGTCCGTTCCGTATCGGCAAGTCAACGTCGGAAGCGGCTGGCATGATTGGCAGTCTTCAGACAATCAATACGGCCTTGGCGAACCGCATGAACCAGGGGTTGGCGCACCGGTCAATCTCAACGATCGATAGCCGGCAAACCATTGATCGGTGAGAAACGTCGTCAGGGATTACTTGCTGCTCTCAGTATCTTAGAGTCAACAGCTCTGTTGAAACTCTCTTCATGTCTTGCGGTTTCGTACCGAGGTAAGTTGCAACGACTTTGGTCGTGAGTGGCAAGGAGAGCGTCTCTTCCGAATGTCTTTCTTTGAGAGGTTCAACAGAACCACCACAATTGGTTATCCTGACATCGCGGGGCTGTGGCACTGCCAGTACGATGGTGCCGCCTCATACCGGCCGGTGACATCATTCCAGTCGAACACGTTCCACCAAGCATCAACGTACTTCCCACGGTCGTTTTCATACTGGAGATAGTATGCGTGCTCCCATATATCAAGGACGAGCAACGGCGTCGAATTCTGATGGGCGAGGCGCTTCTGGCTTTCGACCTGTCCCCTCTGAATCGACGACAACGAACTTCTTGCCCCGCCGTTTCTTCAATTCGACGTCCTCCTTTTCAAGGTCGGCGAGGACCGCCACTCGCGCACGTCGGGTTCAAATCAAAATCATATTATATATAATATCTCCTTAGGTTTATTAATGGTTATAGTTGATGTTCACTCGTAAATGAGTGAGAAGAGACCACAACGAGAGGTCACGGGGTCGAGTCGGCGTGGATTTCTGGGGGGTGTCGGGGCACTTGTCGCCGCGGCGGCCTACACGCGGGACATTCCCACCGCGGTGGCCGCCCGTGTAGCGAACGACAAGGACGGCGACGTCCAGCGTGTCACCTCGCCCGACGGCTCGATCTCGGTGACTATCGACGTCGCCGACGGGGTCCCGAGCTACGAAGTGGCCTGCAATGGGACGACCTACATCGCCCCCTCGACGCTCGGCTTCGACTTCCAAAATCAGCCTCCGTTCGGCGCGGGCGAGGGAGGGGACGGAGCCGCCCTCGTAGTAACTGGCAGCGAGCACGAGTCGGCCACCGAAGAGTGGGTGCCGGTCTGGGGTGCGACCAACAGCGTCTCGGCCGAGTACAACACTCTCTCCGTTGGACTGGAGGAAACGGACGGTCCCGGCCGGGGAGTCAACTTGGAGTTTCGTGTCTTCGACGACGGCGTGGGGTTTCGCTTCGTTCTCGACGAGGGTTTTTCAAGCAACTCCGAGCGGGCGGTCGTCACTTCCGAGAACACCGGCTTCGACTTCGCGGACGACTACATCGCGTGGTGGATCAGAAACGAGGTTACGAACCCCCGGTTCGAACAGGAGTACACCGAATCGCCGCTTTCGGAGATTCCTGGCGGCACACGGGAGACCCGACCGACCGACACCCAGATTCGAAACGGCACGCACACGCCGTTGACGGTGGATGCCGAGGACGTTTACCTGAGCGTCCACGAGTCAAATCTCGCTGACTATGCCGCGGCGACGCTCGCGCCCCGCTCGGAGGAAGGCGGAACCGAGTTTACAACCGAACTCACACCGCTGCCCGATGGGACGAAGGCCTCGCTGGAACTGCCGGCGGCGACGCCCTGGCGGACGATCCAGGTCGGGAACTCACCGGGCGATCTCGTAGAGTCTGAGCTGATTCCACTACTAGCTGATCCGCTTGAGGAGTCGGCATTCCCGACCGTCGGGGACGAGCCCGATACGGACTGGATTACTCCCAGAAAGTACGTCGGCATCTGGTGGACGATGATCGCCGGCTCCGCGAACTGGGAGTACCGGCCGGACGAGTCCTTCGAGAGCCCCCAAGAGGCCGCGGGCTACATCCACGGCGCCCGGACCGAGCGGATGAAACGCTACATGGCATTCGCGGGCGAGAACGGGATCGACAGCGTGCTCGTCGAGGGGTGGAACGAGGGCTGGGACACCTACCCCGGCGACGGCTCGGGGCTCGACTTCTCGGTCGACGGTTCCTATTCGGACTTCGACGTGCGTGAGGTCACCGAGTTCGGCCGGGAGTTGGACGACGAGGTCGAGATGACCATCCACAACGAGACGGCGGGTAACCTCCCACAGTACGAGACACAGATTGCGGAGGACGATATTTTCGCGCAGTACGAGGACGAGGGGATTCACTCGATCAAGAACGGCTACGTCTCTGACCCGGGCCTCATTATCACCGATGAGGACGAGAACCCCCAGCCGACACACAACCAGCACAACCAGCTCGCGGTCAATCACCACCGACTGGTCATGCAAGAGGCGGCGGCCGATCGGCAAATGCTCGAGATCCACGAGGGAATCAGGCCTACGGGCGAGATCCGCACGTATCCCAACGTCGCCAACCGCGAGGTCGTTAAGGCCCAGGAGTACGACGGATTCGATTATCTGAACTCGGACGTCGGACGGGACCATCACGTCACGCTGCCCTTTACGCGGATGCTCGCCGGCCCAACGAGCTACCAGCCCGGCATCTTCGATCTGACGTTCAACGACGACCGAGGCGGACAGATCCAGACGACGCGGGCCAAGCAGCTCGCAATGTATCCCAACTACCTGAGCGGGCTTCAGATGGCCGCCGACCGAATGGAGGCGTACGTCGACAGCGGATTCGAGGTCGGCGAGGCGCTCCAGGCGGCCTCGGGCGATCTCGACGGGATAATCACGCTTGACGAGTGGCGAAACGCCTTCGGGACGAACGCCGTCGCGGTCGACCCCAACCGTGTGCCGAGCGGGTCGTCAGTCTCCTTCACTGTGCGGGACGTCGAGTCGGCGGGCACGTATGACCTGCATCTCCGGTACGCGAGCGCGCCCGAGGACAACGCCGAGCGCGTGATCGAGGCCGGCGGGCCGCGGGCGACGCTTCGCGTCAACGACTCGGTCGAGACGATTGAGCCCGGGTTCACCGACTACTGGGACGAGTGGGAGGTGTTCACGACCGAGATCGACCTCGAAGAAGGTGGCAACGAGATCGCGATCGAACTGGACTACGAGAACGGCGATACCTTCGAGGGCGACGTCGGCGGATTCAATCTTAATACCATCGCGATCACCGAAGCCGGCGACCCTTCACCGATCCCAGCCGAGTACGAGGGCTATACGCCCGAAGACGAGAACTTCGACGCGAAACCTGAGTTCTCGTTCATCGAGGACGTTCCAGCCGCTGGCTGGGACGAGACCCGTGTGGTCGACTCGGCTATCGGCGACTATATCGTCACCGCCCGACGCAAGGGTGAGGAGTGGTACGTCGGCGCGATGACAGACGAGGGCGGGCGCGCGATCGACGTGCCGCTCGATTTCCTCGCGCCCGGCAAGTCCGGCGGCGGACGTGGGCAGGGTCCAAGCGGCCCCAAGTACGTCGCCGAAATCTACTCGGATGGAGTCGGTGCCGGCGTCGACGCCGATCAGACCAGCGTGCGGATCGACGAGGCGATCGTCGACCCGAGTTCCACGGTCCTGGCCTCGATGGCGCCAAGCGGCGGGACGGCGATTCGGCTCCGCCGGGCGAAGGGCCGGGAGCGAAGCGAGCTTCCGAGCTACAAACGTCCCGAACAGGAGATCACCTATTCGGTCACGTCGGAGGCCGGCTTGGACGAGGCGTTTATCACGGCGACCGGCTCGAACGACGGCGAGTTCATCGGCGGTACGCCCGTCGAGATCGAGGTCGACGGCGAGGTCGTTGCCGTCGACAACGTCCGTCTTCCACCCGGTGCATCGGATGAAACCGTCGAACTGGGCTACCGAATCGGTTCCATCGGAACCTACAATGTCGTCGTGCGCGATTTCGAGAGCGGCGCTGAGGTCGCCTCCGGGACCGTCAGTGTCGAGCCCGGCGAGTTGATCGCCGAGTTCGAGGACCCGAGCGGCGACGACCACGGCCCTGGCGGATACGTCTATCCGACTGACGGCGCCTTTGAAGAGGGGGCGTTCGACCTGCGCTCGGTCGGTGTCTACGAGATCGAAACCGAGTACCGCTTCGCCTTCGAGGTCGAGAACCTCTACGACACTTTCGGCGGCGAGTTCTCGCCCCACTACTTCCTCGTCTATCTGCGCGACTCCTCAAGTTTGGGCGGACGGACGACGGAACTGGGCGACCTCGGTCTCACAGCCGAGTTCGCCGAGGAGTGGCACTACCGGATCGACGCCAACGGGTTCGGACGGGGGATCGTCGACAGCGAGGGAACTGACCTTGGCACGCCGGGTCTCGGAGTCGACTTCACGAGCAACACGGTGATCGTCTCGGTCGAGAAGGACACGCTGGGCGACCTTGACGTGGCCGACATGGAGATCGCACCCCTTGTTGGGAGCGAGGACAACGGAACGCTTCGCCCGGTCGAGGTCGAGGCCGGCCCGTTCGTCTTCGGCGGCGCGCGGGAGGGCGCGGTCGGGAACGCCCCACGGGTCGTTGACCTCCTGATACCCGAGAAAGTCGAGCAGGAAGCGGCACTCGCATACGACGCCGAGTCGTTCGCGACGATTCCGTTTACGTCGCTATAGACGGTCTCCGGTCCCGCAGCGATCTGTCGATGGAACCGTTTCACCCGTACATCGAAGCGACCCCATGCCATGCGCGCTGGTCGCTTGCGACGCGACCCACGAGCGAACACGCCGTACGGTAGTATTGCGTTCAGATATCAGCGGATACCTGAAAGGAAGGATCCTTTCACACAAATTGGAGGTGGTCTTGGTCGAGTGACCAGTGGCTCAGTAGATCTCGCCCATGTCGCGGAGCTTCTGGATCTCGTGTTTGGTCCGCTTCGGCGGTATGCCCTCCTGCCCAGTACGCTCGTAAACCTTCTCCTCGGGAGCACCGCGCCCGCCGTTGTCCATCTCCTGCAGTTCACGGATGATAGTCTTGATCCACTCCACGTGTTCGCGGTCCGTCTTCGCTCGTCCGGTCTCGATTACCTCAACGTCGTATTCACCCTCCTCCTCAGTGGTGATGCCGAACTGCTCGAGACATTCCTCGATTAGTACCACTACGTCAGTGAGGTGGCTCTCCTCAACCACCTCGAAGGAGGTAAGACGGGCGTTCGCCTCGGTTAATCGCGGCACCGCGTTAGGATGGATTTGCAGCGGAACGTCCGCCTCTTCGATAGTCTCGTTCATCTGGTGAGTGGAGGCGGCGATTTTCTCGGCCAACACGTCGGAGACTGTCGGCGTGATCATCCGCACGGCGCCGAGATACTTTGCGGCCTCATCGACAGTGAACGCCTCGATGTCGTACGAGACTGGCTCGGGCGAGAAACTCGCCGCAACGAGGTCGACCTTCGAAGAGATCTCACCAGACGGGGAAATCTGCTCAACCAGTGGCTCATACGAATCCCAGTGGCCGTATTTCGGCGTATCAATCAAGAGGTGACTTGCGTGGTTTTCGAGACACTCGTGGATGCCGGATTTAGTCACAGTATGAGTGCCCGAATCGAGCGGGCTACCGAGTGCCTGCATCGATTGGTGGCTGAGATCGGACGCTTGATAGATGAAATACTAGTGGTACTGGTCATCGAGGAGGACGCCATTCTCAAGCGAGCGTCCGGAGGCATTTGCGAACAACCCGCTGAAGCTCACATCGGTCCCGTTGATCGTCGTACTGGGGGCGTCAGTCCAGAGAGGATCTCAAGTAGTCCAGTCTGGTCCACAATTGGATCGACAACCACCTGGAGGTTGATCTCACCGCGGACAGTTTTTTCATTCTCGGTCCGAGTACAGCCACCGGCCAGCTGGAGTGCGAGCAGGCGTTGAAGACGTTCTGAGATGCCGTAGCCGTTCAACAGTGCTAGCAGTCGTTTGTAGTTATCTCCGGAATCAGCAGGAGTTTCGGACACGTCAGAGGCCATGTTGTATCGCCACTACGCCATCACAAAGACATAACGTTCCGACCGACAACGTCTCGTGGTCATCGAGTGACCAAGGTGATTGAGCGAGTCTCGCCCTTTGATCCGAGCTCGCTGATTCGGAGAAAGGAGTGTACAATTACTCTCGGTTTTGTATGTACCGTAGAATACAGCCTTTCGCCGATCTCTCCTTGAGATGCGTTTTTGACCCCACAGCTAGCACACCGGAACCCTCGCTCGTGAGCAAGAAACGCCGTATTCTCGCGGCCTTCGGCCGCTCTGAGACGGGGGTTCCTCGCTCGCGCGAGACAGTAGTGATACCGCCAACCTCAAGAGAAGCGATCCGTCGGCACGTCCTGGCGCTCCTCGTTGCGCTCGTCGGGGGAATTATTACGGGTGCCTACCTTGTCGGAGGTGTACTATGAACGACATGATCGCGTGCGACCGGTGCGGGCGCGAAGTCGAACCCGCCACTACCGCCGCGCGGGCGACGCTTTGTTCCGAGTGCATCCTTCGGACGCTCTTTGAGGCATAGCCACCGATACCTTGTTTCTATCGGGAGCGCAGTACTGAGTGCCACCCTCGGAGGTGTCGGGAGTGTACCCGTCCTCGCTATCGACGTCAGCGTAGTCGGCGAGAGTTGTCTGTTCGTCCATTGGGTTAGTTTGATTCGAGGCCGCTCAGAGATCGAAAGCGTCGGCCTCCGTCTCTCGAAGGTCCGCCTTCTACTTCGAGCGCGGAACCGGGTGCGTGTCCGAACCAAACACTCCCGCTTCAAGTTCGCCCGTCGATTTCTCGGCGTTCTCCGAGGTCCAGCTACCCGGTCCGAACACGCCCTTCCCGATCTTCAAGAGTTCCTTTCGCTCCTCGCGAGCGGCCGTGAGTGTCTTCTCGGCGTCGGTCGTGACGTCCGCCGAAAAGTAGTCGTCCAGCATCCAGTTGTACTGGTTCTGGTCTTTCCGAATGAATCAGCCCATCGGTCGAGCGAGGAAGAGTCCGAGGACGGATGGGTAGCTATAGCGGAAACCCCTCTTTCTACTCCGTCGATGAACGTCCTCTCGCGGGTGTGGGCTGCAAGAAAGAGATTGGTCATTGGAAACACTCGTCTAAGACATATCTCTTCAGCTGACATACAAAATGGGATATAGGGGAATACCAACTATGCAGAAACAATGGTAGACATAACAGGTCACATTGCGTTCGGCCTCTTGTTCGCCCTTCCAGCGTGGTTTCTCTGGGATGATAGAGCCAGCATTGGATTCATCCTCCTGGCTGTCGTCGCCTCGCTGTTTCCAGACATCGATTTATGGCTCAGTCGGTGGTTCCATGAGATAATACACCATCATGGTGTGACGCATACGGTATTGGTCGTGACTATTGCGAGTATAGTCGTCGGTACAGTTCTTACCGGCTTGTTCAGCACTCAGATTGATAACTGGATTCAAAGCGAGCGATTTGATACGTCCAGTCTATTCGTATTCACGACAATAGGATTCTTGGTCGGAGGTCTGAGTCACTTGAGTGCTGACATCCTTTCAGCACCTGATATCTCGACGCCGATAGAACCGTTCTGGCCTCTGTATCCCCAGCCTCTTGGTATTGACCTTGTATGGTACAACGCTGCGTGGATCAACATTGGATTCTTTTCAGTGATGGTGGTAGCGCACATCGCACTCGCATATCTGACGACTCCGATCAATCACCGGTATCGACTACTCCCGAAGTGAGGACGGCGCGGCGTGCCCGATCTCGATGAGGAGACAGACGTCGAGATGATGATTGCCGCTCGCGATCAGTACCACGGTTGGATGGTTCGACAGTCGAGCACCGTCCAGCCGAGGATGCCGTGGTCGTGACCAACGGTGGTGTTGCGACCGAGACCGCCCCGCAGGACGACGACATCGACGAAACGCTCATCACCGGGCCGTGGACGGAACTGGACGAGCAGGGTGGTGCGACGTGCTTCAGGTGTGAGGATTGTGGGCGTGAGTCGCCCAGTCGTGGGGACGTAGAACGCTTAAAATTCCACGCCGAGAAGTGCGCCTTCCGATAAATCCACAGAACAATTGGAAGGAATTAGTTGAAAGCATCTGGGTAGTGGTTGTCTTTACTTGCTGAGAACTATCTGAAATATCCTTCAAGATATACGTACATATCGGTCATTCTCCAACTGGTTCGATATCAGGCTCGAACAGAACTTCAATCGAGCACTCAAAGTAGGCCGCAAGTTTGAACGCCAACTCTAATGAGGGGTCGTACCGATTTCGTTCAATCGCGTTTATCGTCTGTCGTGAAACGCCGACAGCTGTCGCGAGTTCTCCTTGACTCAATCCTTCGCATTCACGGTAAGCAGTAATATTAGTTCTCATAACCACTCCACGCTCATCTATACTGCCGGGTCACACGCCAGTGGACAGCTCCAAAGATGAAGATCAACAGGAGATTCATCAAGCACAGAAGCGCAAATATACAACGACTTCGATCCACGATAGCGACTAGCATGAGATATATCAAACTAACGTAGGTTTAGCGGGGCCGGATGTTTCGGAGACCAGGATTACTAACCGGAGGTGCGGCCGAGAATTCGGGTCAAATCCTACCAGCAAAATGACTCTGTAACTGAGCGACGTGAGATGACTGAGACACATTAGCATCCTCTCCCCTGGGGAAGCCGCACAGCGCCCTGTAGGCGCAAGCAGGATCATGGAGGCAGGCGAGGAGAGGAGGATGCGATCGGGCTTTGGCCGGTCTAGAAGGCCGGAACTCCCTAGCGGGGCTGTTGCAACGATAGTTTGTAGTTTCTATCGAATCTGAGTATATCGGTACTGGTCCCGAATGTGCTGATGATAGTAGCTTCCGTGTGAGCTATCACTTATTAATACTCAATAGACTTACTCTGGGATGGTACGATACTGATAGGAAAGCGAGTGTCGGTTGTTACTCTTCGAGTCTGATTTCGTCGTCCGTGACAGTTTCAACGGCGTCGTTATCCAATTCGTAGGTTTCTTCGTCACCGTCACCCCAGCCGAGTTCGGCTGCAATTTCATCCGTCAAGCTAGGATCTGGCTCGAGATGTGCCGTCGAATTATCAGCATCAACAACAGTTCCTACTTTCGAGCCATCGGCAGTAACGACGGTCTTGCCTTCAGCACTTTCGTCAATAGTTGCCCTATCGTACTCTTCTACGCAGAGCTTCTACCAATAGGTAGTGCAGGCACCTGCCATCCCGAGTGTATTTCTTGTACCTCGACGTTTGGTCCAGAGTTTCCGTCCGGAGAATTCTTCTGCAGTTGGCTGAACCGGATCAGTTGTCGCTCACAACACCACACCGACTATTGAGGACCAGCGCTATTCAATATATTCAAAAGTTTCGTCAATGTGGGGCGTCCGTCGGCATCATTTGCGAGTACCCGCTGTGTCCACTCTCCCTCTTCAAATAAAAGTGCGACTACCGTATTGTTATTCAGAGAAACGATGACGTGGAATATATTGAAGATCACAAACGAACAGTTTTGATCCTCCTGTTTGCAATACCACTGTGCGCCTCATTCGTTTGTTAGCCGACGAAGAACATCTTGGGGAAATATTTGATATTCTCAACGACAACGACATCGATTTCATCGTTACACCAGGTGATGAAGATTCTCCGGACTCAAAGATGATTGAATTCCCGATTCCAACCGATGGTCTCGGACTCATTCTCGAGAAGATTCGCGAAGCAGGACTTGACGATGATTACATCATCGTTCTGAATGCTGAGAATGCGAACACACCTCATATTGAGGACCTACAAGCCCGCTACGCCAACGACTACGACCCACTTCGCCTTCCTGAATTACGTTCGAAAGCACGCGATCAGAGCCAAGATCCGCTTTCGTATGCGGCGATGATATTTCTGAGCGCTATCATCGCTGGAGCGGGGTTGCTCGTTGGCTCACCGGCAATCGTCATCGGATCAATGGTCATCGCTCCCCTCGTCGGACCAGTTCTTACTGCAACAGTTGGTGCTGTTGCTGGCGATCGCCCTATGCTCATCGACAGCATTCGGATCCAAGCACTCGGTCTCATCGCTGGCGTGATCGGTGCTGTTCTATTTGGATTCTTTGCCAAAACCATCGGACTCGCTCCCTCTTCGCTTGACATAACGTCACTACAACTGATATCGCTTCGTGCGGCTCCAACACCCTTTTCGATCATCGTTGGAGCGGCTGCTGGCGCAGCTGCAGCGTTCGGACTCACGACGAAAGGCTCAAACTCGCTTGTAGGTGTGATGATCGCTGCCGCACTCATTCCTGCTGCAGCAACTGTCGGAATCGCGATAGCGTGGAATGAGTATCTCGTTGCACTTGGGAGTGGACTCCTTTTAGTGAGTACGATGGCGGTTGTGAACCTCGCAATGGTCCTCGTATTATGGGTGCTGTACCGGAATCATGACTTGGGTGAGCTCTCATTCGCAGATCGAACCCCGAGTCGAGCAGCATTCGTTACTGCCGTTCTCATCGTAGTGGCGGTTGCAACTACTGGGGTCGCAGTCTCTCAACAAGCGCTCTTTCAGCAAACAGTGACGCAGAGCGTTGATACCGTTCTTGATGATCCAGCCTACTCGGGCGTTGACTCGGTTTCAGTCCAAACTGAATATGCCGGAATCGGGAGAGATCTGACGTCTTCGTCTAAATCGGCGACAGTTACGGTTAGTGCGTCGAATGAATCATATCCGAACTTATCAGAGCAACTGCGTAATCAGATTCAGTCGGAGAGTGGCAGCACACAAGTAACCGTTCGCTTCAATACATTCCAACAAGCCAATCAGACGGAAGTTGTGTAAGCTATCGTTTGCTGCTCAGAAACGATGGAGGTACCATCGTAGTCAAGAAGTGTCCTGCGGGAAGGACTGCGGCAGCTGGTCATACTGGCTGTATACTCGATCAACCGCGAGAGCGATAGTCTCAATTGGGAAGTCCATGGAAATAGCCGCTACTACCCGTTAGGAACGACCACAGGACAGTCCAACTTCGCGACCTACGGTCTCTAACTGTTGCTCAAGCCGGTTTTCGACCGGTATGTAAAATATTGAATGTCATCGAGAGGGAGACCTTCAGCGGAGACGGCCAAGCAGCTTGTAGTCGTAATTGGGAGTGTACCGGCGGAACAGCAGGCTGGAGCAGCTCGAGGGAGACTAGCGGAATCATGGCCGTGTTGTACCTAGTGCCCACACGAGGTTCTGCTTGATATTCACGAGCGTGGCCTCGGAGATGAGAATGGCTTTCACGACGTTGAGCGGATCATCGCGCATCAGTGTGACGTCCGTGCTGGAGCCGATGTCCGTCCCGACGTACGCCACCGCGAGAGCGGGCGCGTCATTGACGCCGTCACCCACCATCATTGCCTTTGAATCTAAAGTTAGGAGCCCTAATTACCACGCGATCAAAGTGGAAATCCGCAAAAGAAAGGGGACCGTATGTATTCCTGTATGACGACGACTATCACCGTAGAGGGAATGACCTGCGGTCACTGTGAACAGACGGTCAAAGAGGCGCTTCAAGACGTGTCCGGTGTAACCGACATGACCGTCGACCGAGACGACGAACAGGCGAGCGTCGATGGTGACGTAGATACTACGACCCTTGTAGAAGCCGTCGAGGACGCTGGGTACACCGCTCACACCTGAGTATAACACGGTCTGAGGATAGCACAGAACGCTTCTGGGCGATCAGCCCGCCGTTCTCTTCGGGGTTTGCCCACACTGAACCTGGCGTACGGTTTCAGGGCCCAAACATTCAGGAAGCCGGCGAATCCACCTCAAGAGAAAATATAACCCATGGACGACCACCAAGATACAAATGAGAGCCCCACGGGAAGGGAAAACCAGCAAGACAACGGCAGTTACCTCCAACACGGATTCGACGACCACGATGAAGCGGTCGATAAGTCTGATGAGCAACAAGTAGAACAGGAGCTACTGGAGGAGAAAGCTCAACCTGCCGCGGAGGGTGAGGCGTCTCTCCACGAGCAGCATGAGCACGCCGAACAAGAGGATGAAGGGGACAACCACGGCCACGAGGGGCATGGTGAGGGCCATGGTGGCATGCACGAGGGCCACGAGCAGATGTTCCGGCGGCGCTTTTTCGTCTCTACACTCCTTTCGATCCCAGTTCTCCTGTACAGCGAAACGCTACAGGAGTGGCTCGGATTCTCCGTCCCAGTGTTTCCGGGTAGCGAATGGATCAACCCCGTATTCGCGGTAATCGTGTTCGTGTACGGTGGGGTTCCATTCCTCCAGATGGCGGTGCCGGAGCTGAAAGACCGCTCACCGGGGATGATGACGCTGATCTCGATGGCCATCTCGGTCGCGTTCGTCTACAGCCTGGCCACCGTCATCTTCCCTGCACAGTCGGCGTTCTTCTGGGAACTCGTCACGCTAATCGATATCATGCTGCTGGGCCACTGGATCGAGATGCGGTCGGTACGCCGTGCCTCGAGCGCAGTCGACGAGCTGGCGAAGCTGATGCCCGATACTGCCGAGCGAATCACCGACGACGGGGAGACCGAGGAAGTCCCTGTTAGTGAACTCTCCGAGGGCGACCTCATGCTCGTCCGGCCGGGCGCAAGTGTCCCTGCTGACGGCATCGTTGAGGAGGGTGATTCGGACGTTGAGGAATCGATGATCACAGGTGAGTCGAAACCAGTCTCGAAAGAACCTGGCGACGAGGTCATCGGCGGGACGATCAACGGTGACGGCAGTCTCCGTGTGCGTGTCGGTGCGACGGGCGAGGAGACGACGCTCGCGGGCATCATGCGACTCGTCGAGGAAGCCCAGCAGAGTACGTCTCAAACTCAAGTCTTGGCCGACAGAGCGGCCGGCTGGCTGTTTTACGTCGCCCTCGCAGCAGCAGTCGTGACAGCAATCGCGTGGACAATCGCGGTCTCATTCGACGCAACGGTTATCGAGCGTGTCGTCACGGTGCTCGTCATCGCCTGCCCACATGCGCTTGGGCTCGCCATCCCATTGGTCGTCGCGATCAACACGTCACTCGCGGCTCGCAACGGGATGCTCGTTCGCGACCGCATCGCGATGGAAGAAGCGAGAAATTTGGACGCCATCATCTTCGACAAGACGGGGACGCTCACCGAGGGCGAGCACGGTGTCGTCGACATGGCGACCGTCGACGGCGTCGGCGAGGACGACGCACTCGCCTTGGCGGCAGCCGTCGAGAGCGACTCAGAGCACATGATCGCGCGAGCCATCCGCGAGGCCGCCACGGAGCGGGAGTTGACCGTTCCTGACGCCACCGATTTCGAGGCGATCAAAGGCCGAGGTGTCCGCGCGAACGTCGACGGAAACAAGGTGTACGTTGGGGGGCCGAACCTGTTGACCCAACTCGATAGAGAGATTCCTGACCACCTCCAGCGCTTCGCTGATAAAGCTGGGCAGAATGCCCAGACCGTGGTGTATCTTGTTCGTGAAGGTGAGTTGATTGCCGCGTTCGCGATGGCCGACGTGATCCGCCAGGAGAGTTACGCCGTCGTCGACGCCCTCCACAACCTCGGCATCGAGGTAGCGATGTTGACCGGTGACTCCCAAGACGTCGCCAACGCTGTTGCCGACGAACTGGGCATCGACACGGTATTCGCGGAGGTCCTCCCCGGCGACAAGGACAAGAAAGTGCAGGAACTCCAAGACCAGGGCAACCTCGTTGGGATGGTTGGCGACGGCGTCAACGACGCGCCCGCGCTGACGCGAGCCGACGTCGGAATCGCTATCGGGAGCGGCACCGACGTCGCCGTCCAATCGGCTGACGTTATCCTCGTGCAGAACAACCCGATGGACGTCGTGCGACTCGTGAAACTGAGCAAGGCGAGCTACCGAAAGATGCAGGAGAACATCGTGTGGGCGGCCGGGTACAACGTCTTCGCACTCCCGCTTGCAGCGGGCGTGTTGGCTCCGATCGGAATCCTGCTATCGCCCGCTGTGGGCGCACTGCTGATGTCGTTGAGTACGATCATCGTCGCGATTAACGCGCAGCTACTCCGACGAGTTGATCTGTCGCTGTCAACGCTCTCGGAGACCTCATCACCACGCGAGCCCCAAGCAGCGGACTGACCGACTTGGAAGGCAGATATTTCTGCTATCGTTCTTCTGGAAGGGACGTTGGGTCAGTCTATCTACCTAACGGCCGTTGCAGGATAGAGTATAATCAAGGCACGCAACAAAGTCAACCTCTGAAACCGTGGCCCTATGCATTGAAACGTCCTGCCTCAACTATTAATCATCGAGCAAGAGCCATGACTCCAGATCAACCGTTCGACAGTATTCAATACCGTCAGCATGAGCAGTTGCCTGAAATCAACGACGGATCGGAAGTTAACACGTATATTCGACAATCAAGTATTCCTCCTCAACATGCAATTCTGTGACGAGTGTGGTTCGATGATGCACACGGAGGCCGACACGTGGGTGTGTCGCTCCTGTGAGAGCGAGAAGCCGCGAGACCCGCAAGCGGAAGCGACGATGGTGACCCAGGATGGACAGCAGGACGACGGGGCACCCGCCGTAGCCGACGCGACCCAGGACTCTACCGAGACGATGCAGGAGCCCTGTCCGGCGGACGACTGCGACAGCGACCGGGCCTACTACGAGATGATACCGAAGCCGGGCGGCTCCTACGAGGTTCGGCTATTCACATGTATCGAGTGCGGCCACAAGTGGCGCGAGTCCTAACGATCAACAACATCTGTCACAAGAACCGTTGTTGGGATGTTCATTCCTCCGATTATCGATGCGGTAATCGTTGGAACAGTCTCTCTCCAGAAACGGAACCGAAGATGGGGCAGTGTTCGGACTCCCCGATAACCCAACCCACTCAATTCGCAGATGTACTGAACACCGTGAGTTCATCTGCAGTGAAACTGCTAGTCGAAACTTCTGCGCTACTCCTCACCGCTCATACCAACGAGCCACCACTTCGCCCGCGTGAGCACGCTGGCATTGACCTTCCGTTTCGCGAGGTTCTGCTCCTCTTTGACAGTGTTGACCAGTTCAGTGTGCTCCGTCGCGTTGCTCCAGGATAAGACGCTTCTTGTGGTGGGTGCGCTCAATCTCGCGCTGTAATTCGTCGCGGTCGGCGAACCACTCACAGATCACCTCGGATTTACTCCCGACTAGTTTGATTCGATTTCTCCTGTTCCAAAATCTCCCCAACCAAAAATAATGCCAACGCCGACGAGAACAGCGCTATCTCCGCTAATGAGAATAATAACGAGTAACAGTGAGAATCCAGTCTCCGCAAGTTGACGAAGAGATTGACCAATGAAGATGATTCCAAAAATTAGTGGTGCGATAGCGATTCCTTTCTACTCATTCATATTGGATATTTCTTATTATTTATTGATTAACCCTTGCACATCAAATATCTAAACAATCAGAAATTGAAAGAGAAAAGAATATTTTTATAATATTCTATATCCACCGTTAGATATGGTTGAGTTCTCAGAATCCAATTCACCGTCAGATGACTACGCCATCTCTACAGTTACTCTTGACGACGACTACTACGAGGTTACGCAGTCATCAATCCGAAACAAGTACGTTGTCCGTGATAGCACTGGCAATGTCGTCCTCCGCGGGAAACAAAAAATGTTCAAGATGAAAGAGGAGTTCCCCTTCGTCACTGGTGACGGCGAGGACGCGTTCACCGTGAAAGCTGGCGGTATCATGGACGTTGCAGGAAATTATACCATCACGGACGCAGGCACCGGCGAGGAAGTCGTTGTCCTTGACGAGGACTATTCATTGTTTGCGGAGAACTGGACGATTCGAGACCCCGACACGGGGGCGGTGTTGGCGACTATTCAATCAAAGAGCAAACCCTTCTCAGCACTTCGGCACTTTGTCTCCGTTGCGAACCTCATCCCGAACAAGTACGAAATATTTGACGCCGACGGTGATCACGTCGGTGACATTGAAGGACAATTCTCACTGCGGGATACCTACACAGTCAGTATCGACGATGCCAGTGATATCCCAAAAGAGGCTGTAATCGCTTCTGCGTGCATCCTTGATGCTCTCGAGAATCAATAACGTTCTACGGACAATAACTCCCGAACGAGAAGATAGAGTCATTTATTTGAAAAACATATATTTATATAGATGTTCGAACAAATATATCAAGCACTCACTCATTCAGGAGAAGGTAGTTAACTTATACTCGGACTTCCGGATCTGCTTTCCTGACTGGTTCGGCTAATCGGTCGTATAATTCATGAAGAGTTCTTCGAGTGAGGCGTCTTCAGTAGTAAAATCAGTGACTGACGCGTCTACTTCATCAAGAGCAGAGAGTACTGCAGTCTTTGAATCACCATCACAGGAAACGTGGATAGTAGTGTCATCAACGCTCACTTCTGAGACGCCTGGTAGCGAGCGCACTTTTGCAAGTTCGGTATCCAATAGATGATCGACTTCGATGTGGAGCGTCACTTCGGCCTGTGCGGCTTCACGCAGTCCTTCGACAGTATCCTCTATAACCAATTCTCCATCTCGGAGAATTCCCACACGGTCACAGACGCTTTCGACTTGATCGAGGATATGGCTCGAAAAGAGGACGGTTGCGCCACGTGCTTGTTCTTCTCGGATAATTTCGCGCATCTCACGTGTGCCTGCAGGATCGAGTCCAGAAGAAGGTTCGTCAAGGATTAATAGATCGGGCTGGCCGACAAGCGCCATTGCGAGTACTAACCGTTGGCTCATTCCTTTTGAGTAGCCGCTCGCCCTCCGATCGATTGCGTCATCGATGTTCACGCGCTCAGCAAGCGCGTCAGGATTATCATTTGCGTGCTTGCATCCGATGGCGAAGTTGAGGTGCTGACGTCCGGTTAGTCGGCCATAGGTGCTGAATCCTTCAGGTAGAACGCCGACACGCTCGTGGATCCGTTGGGTTTCTTGTTGTGTATCGTAGCCAAGAACCCGTACCTGACCAGCTGTCGGGCGTATGAAATCAAGTAGAATATTGATTACCGTTGATTTACCCGCTCCATTTGGTCCGAGGAAACCATAGACTTCGCCTTCTTCCACGGTCAGATCGAACTCTCGAAGAGCGGTGACACCATTGTACTGTTTAGTCACAGCATCAAGATCGATTGCGGCCATTATCATGAGTTTTGTATTGTTTTCATAAAAGTGTGTGATGTGCTCCTCTTATTCTTGCTTACGAGAGTGTAGGATTCCAAGTATGCACTGAAATAGCGAAGCTAGCACGGTATAGCGACCAATAGAGAAAAGTAATCACTATCATTAAGTGAGAAACAGATCATAATCGAAACGATGAGTTTAATCGCTGTTACGAGAAAAGAATACCTCGACTCGATACGTTCGTACACACTCATTGGACTCATAGCGCTGTTCGTGGTGTTCACCACCTTTTTAGCAGGTATTCAATGGATTCCGAATATGTCTGGTGTTAGTGCTAATGGAGACGTAAACACGCTAGCATTCCTGAACAGTATGAGACAACCCGCTCTCTATCTGGTCCCATTAGTTGGGATCATGGTTGGGTACAAAGCAATTGCTGGCGAACGTTCAAGCGGCAGTATTAGACTTATTCTCGGACTGCCAAACACCCGCAGGGAGATATTTTTCGGTAAGCTATTCGGTCAGACTGCTGTGGTTTCAACAGCAATATTAATAGGATATGGTGCTGCTGCTCTCGTCGCACTGGTCACGTACGATTCATTCGCACTCATTGAATTTGGGCTCTATACGTTACTCACACTGCTATATGCTCTGGCCTGTGTGTCTATCGCAATAGGATTTTCAGCAAGTACGAAGTCGCGAGCGCGCGCGCTCGCTGGTGCAGTGGCTGTATACTCTGTGATTCTAATATTTTGGGATGTAATCACGGCACTATTACAAACGGCAATAATCGGTTACGAAGTTCCGGTAGGAGAGCAACCGGCCTGGTTAGCGATCTTCTCTAGTCTAAATCCTTCGACAGCGTTTGCCCATACTGCAAGAGCAGTTCTACCTGAATATCGTGAGATCTCTCAATTTCCATATATAGAGACGAATATCTGGGTCGACTGGTACGGCTTTATCGTTCTTGCACTGTGGATTGTAATTCCAGTAACTATTGGATATGTCTGTTTCAGCAGAGCGGATATTGAGTAGGCTGTTGCCAGACTGGTTGAAGCACTTCTACTATAAACGGGCGAAAATCTAATCAAATATGGTCTACTGCACTAGCACGTAACGCGAAATTTTAGTTACTAATAAATACCAGTACATGTTCAGCCGTTGTACTGTACTGACCAATATATACTTCATTTGTATGTGACCTTCAGTTCCCAGCTGAGAGGATGAAGTAACTATTAGGTAGATGTGCGAATAGAACACCAGAAGTATTATTCGTTGAGTTGACGCGGGTAGCGTGTGGCAGACGATATTTCACTGGATGGTCGGACTCTTGCTGGCGTTGCAAATGATGAAGACGGAGAAGTGAGTGCAGATACCCTCTTTCACTTCGAGCAGGAGGGCGAGCGAATATATGCGAATTATTTTGGTGGCAGTGTTGTGGATGGACATCTGGTTGGAACCTTCGACGGGGAACAGTGGGACATCCGATACACTCAAATAAATACAGAAAACGAAACCGCTACTGGCCACTCCATTGGTGATGTCGAGCTTCTCGACGATGGTCGTATTAGAGTTGAAGATGAGTGGGAATGGGAATCGAAGCCCGGAAAGGGTGAATCGGTGCACGAAGAAGTTGATCAGTAGATCGTCTCCAAATAGCCAACCTTCGACTGGTCACTACATGACCTGTATATAGCGCTGGGTGCCCCTAACAGGCCATCTGTGGAAAATCAACAGCGACGCGAATCACTCTAAGCCGACTATCAGGCAGGTATGTCATCTACGAAGGGTTTTTCAGAAAACGGGGCTTGTGCAAGGATAAACTTCGCGTTGATTCCGGTATAAATGCGTTTCTGGCACTCGATGTCAATGTAGATATTGACGAGGTAGATACGGCAACCCAGACCATTGAGTACACCCGATACAGCAATGCAACTGCGTTCATACTGTCGTTTCTTGAGTACATCTATAGTATTACTAAACTAATAGCGAACTGCTGGCTGTCTCTTTTCACTCATTATGTTAAGTAATACTACTCGTTAACTATAGAGGGTGGCGAGGTGTTCATACTAGACTTTGCCGCTCCTGTAATGAATGTAGAAGGCGCAAAAAGGAGGATTACTCCGGACAGAGTGGTGTTATAGAATGTTACTGGAATTCCATCTGTGATATTGTAGGGGCTATCGAGTATATGCGCGAGCATGTTCCCGATCCAGTACGGCTTCACTACGTGATCACCAATGGCGGCGCTGCTCCAAACGTTGTCCCACCCGAAGCTACCGCCGAGTATCTCATCCGGGCACCGAGTCGCGATCTCGTCGAGGAGATCAGCAATTGGTTCCATGATGCTGTAACGGGGGCTGCACTCATGGCCGATGTCGACATCGATGTCACACAGGTAAGCGGCATCTACGGTGTCCGGCCGAACGAAACTCTCGGTGATGCGATTCGGAATACAATGACTGATATCGGCTCCTTTACCGTTGAAGACGAAGCCCTTGCAGCCGACTTACAAGCGTCATTGGGCGATGTATCCGGCCAACTCGCAAAGCTCGATCCTAATGATAGGGAACATGCACAGGATTCCGCCTACTTCACAAAACCGATCGAAGCGACGGATATCGGAGAAACTGGAGCCTATTCCACTGATTCTGGTGATGTGAGCCAAGTCGTCCCACTCGATCGAATGACAACGGCAACATGGCCGGTTGGAACTCCAGCTCACTCTTGGCAAGCCGTTGCTGCTAGTGTATCGACCGGTATGGAAGGAATGCTGTACGCTGCAGATACAATTGGCCGGACACTTGTCCAGCTGCTCACGGATCCGAATTTGCTCGCCGATGTTATCGCTGAGTTCAACGAACGAAGCGGTGCAAACGACTACGAGTCGCCGATGCCCGATGATGCGGATTCCTACAACCTACTTGGTATTGATCGACCCACGTTTAATCCGGATATTGGAGGAAACATTAACACTGTCGGCGGTGACTAACTCACGGCAGTCGGGCGAGCGCATGCGAGCGGGTCGAGTAATTCGTGCATTACTACAGTTTCCAACGGTCGTATCAATTGCTCAACGGATGAACGCTGGTCGGAAGGTCACTAACTAGATAGTACCAACGGGGGTAGGTTGAAGGACAGGCCTGACAAACAGTAGGGAATGGGAACCATTCTTGTCGCGTATGGAAAGGATCCCCATCGAAATACAGTACTTGAGTTCGCCGTAGAACGCGCAGCGGCCGCAAACGATGATCTCTTCGTGTATCATATCAATGAACCCGAAGATAACTCACCCGATCAAGTTCGGGGTGAAATAGAGCAGGTACTCCAGCAAACGGCTCCTACTGTTGAATTCGAGATAGCAATTGAAGAACTCGGCACAGTACAGGAGAAGTTCGAGCACTCCAAAGTTTCGAAACAAAAGCAACTGGTCGATATAATCGAATCATCCGATCGGGACTACGAGTACCTCGTTATGGGGAATATCGAACGCGGCCCCATCGAGGAATTCTTCTTGTCAAGCATGTCTGAAGCCGTTCTTGATACGTATGCGATTCCGGTCATGCTTGTTCCAATCAGTACAACCTGATAGCGATGGAGTGTATTCCGGAAAGAGAACCGCTCCGAGAAAGTATAAGTCGGATATCGCATCCCAACAAAAGAGTCTGCCGGTGACCGAACTAGTGGTCGCGAGCGAATGAAACAGGTCGTGATCGATCGTTATTAGAACTGGTTTCCAGTACGAATGTTTTCGTCTCTTCTTTCCAATCCTCTGTAGCAGCGTTAAGCACCGCACTCGAATCGACGTATGTTTCTATTCTTCCGTGAGTACTCGAATTCGTCCAACCTCATTCTTAAAGTACTACATTATTTTGAATATCTAAATACATCTCTATGTATCGCTACTCATTTCTATGCGATCCTCAAAGAAGAATGTAGACCTTACTTATGGCCGAACAACACGCCGTTCTCATCCCCGCATCGCCGCTTCCCCACAGCTATGCGTGTGCCCGCTCGCTCTCGAAACACGGCGTCCACACGATCGTTGCTGCCGAAGACGAACGACTACCCACGTTTGCGTCGCGCTACTGCGATGAATCCGTCATTATCCCCTCAGCACGTGACGATTTGCTCGCCTATAAAAACGCGCTACTGGGGATTGCTGCTCGGCCTGCCGTCAAAACAATCATTCCGATCCGGCCTCAGGATCCGTACGTTCTCGCGAAATATCGCGACGAGTTCGAAGAGTACGTGAGCAGTGTCGTTCCACCCCTTGAGTCGTTACGAACCGTTCACGATCGACTCCAGTTGGCTGAAGCCGCTGCGAACGCAGGGGTTCCGATGCCCGAGACACGACTTCTCGACGAAGTCGATAACTGGGACCCGGAGTTGCTTGTCAAAGCACGATTCAACCTCCTTGCTGACGAGTACGTCGACTCGTATGCACCCAACGAATCGGAGATCGTCAAGACAATCACACACCTCCAACCAGGAGAACAGCCCGATCTCGAGACGATCCGTGAAGAGATGAATCACACGCCGATCGTCCAAGAATACGTACAGAGCTCCGATGAGTATGTGTTTGGAGCGCTCTATAATCACGGTAAGGCGGTAGCGACGTTCCAACATCGACAGATTCGAGGCAATTCGTATACGGGTAGTGGCGGCGTCTATCGTGAGACGGTCGATATTCCGGAACTGGAAGAAGTCGGGCGAGGATTGCTCGATGAACTCGAGTGGCATGGGCTTGCCTGTGTCGAATTTATGGAGGATGCGGAGACTGGCGAATTCAAGGTCGCGGAGATCAACCCTCGTATGTGGCAATCACTGGCGTGTGCCGTCCACGCTGATGCGGACTTCCCGTACTGGTACTGGCTTCAGGCTGGCGGTCGTTTGGATCTAGTTGAGCCGGGCTATACGGTTGGTGTTGGAAGTCACTATTTATATGGTGAGGCTGAGCACCTTCTGAGTATCGTGCGCGAAGAGTCGCCGTTGGTCGAAACACCGTCACTCGTAGAGACGGGATGGGAAATCGCTCGTTCCTGTTATGAGATGCCGTATTTCGACTATCTTCGGCTTGATGACCCGTTTTCGTTCATTCGTGAAGTCCGAAATATCGGAAACTAATCGAGTCGTGCTTGCAAAGGAGTTTCGGCTAGCTACTTGTCTACAAGACTTGGTAAGATTCACATACGTATTTTATATCATACCTATAGTATTTTAATATCAAATAGCATGTGTAATCAGTTATAGTATGCCGTCTGCCCTCTCGTCGTTCCCTATAGGGACACTCAGTTTATTCCACGTGAGAAGGTGAGTGGTCGTTTCTGATCGGTGTTATCGGTTTTTGTAGCTGATTCAGTCGGCATCTGGATCGTTGTCACGGGAACCGATGACCGTTTCATGATTTCGTCCGGCAGACTCCCACGCAAAATGCGTGAGAAAAGCGACTGTTCTTGCGTTCCAATAACGATACGAGTAATACCGTTGGTAGCAGCGTATGCGCTGATTTGATCAGCAGGATGGCCTGATTTAATCTCCGTATCGACTGTTACGTCGTGTTCAGCGGCATAGTCCGTTGCTTTCGAGAAGATCTGTTGTGCCGTCCGTCTACTGGCCTCTCGTTGCTCGCCAATTGCGTCCGGAATAACTGTTTGGCGAATGCTTTCCTCTCGTTCGATGATCGGGCAGACCTGTAGAATCGTGATTTCATGTGATCCTTCCAACGTGAGTACATGGTTGAGAGCTGCAATCGTTGGGGGGATACCGTTGACCGGAACGAGAATAGAGTTATTCATGGTCTCATATTGGTACCTACTCGCATAATAGAACAGGGTTGCGATAGCATGGCATGCATAGGCGTCAGCAGAACCGGAGGTGCTGGCTGTCAACCGGACACGAAGCGTCCAGGAACGGGCGTGAATCGCGTACGCTCCGTTCCATAACCGGCGTTAGTTGCCGTCCGGAATCTCAACGGATTCGAGACCGACTACAATCCGTTTTTCATACGTCTCGGACAACTCGAAATCGTTCGACTTTCGGAATGTTTGGGTTCCGTCTCGAGGACATAGCATTCATCGATCGTTGCTGTGAATCAATAGTCAAATCACCGAAAGATATGTGTAGTATATCGATGCCCCTGTCTAGTTTAGCACCTCATCAGTTGGCGTTCTTCGATCAAGTGATTGATGCGCTCTCTGGTGGTTGTAATAATATATAAACCGTCCGATTCATCGTCTCTCTGGCCCAATTGCCTGCTTAACAAGTCGGGCTCTGTCCCGTGGAGTAGTTTTGAGAGTTGGGCCAGAGACTCCTCGTTCCTTAGCGAACTCTTTGTCGACGCACGCCTCAAAGTGTTGTCATTACAGTCGTTTCGTTAGATCACACCGTTAGTTCTAAGCCGCTCGATTTTCTCCTCGGAGAGGCCTATCCGGTCGCGGTAGACTTTGTAGTTGTCCTCACCTTTTCGCGGCGAGGGCTCGATCTCGGGCATCTTCGATTTCGAGAGTCGAATCGGGCTGCCGGGAACGCGGATTTCCCCTTTCGAAGGATGGTCGATCTCGACGGCTATCTCGCGTTCCTCCAGATGGGGATCGTAGATCACCTTCTCGACGCTCTGAACCGAGCCACAGAGGACGCCGGCCGCCGAGAGAACCGATCCGATCTCTTCGCGGGAGCGCTCGCAGGTCCACTCCTCGATGGCGTCGTCGATCGTCTCCATGTGCTCGACCCGGTCGACGTTGCTTACGAATTGCTCGTCGTCGGCGAGGTCCTCGCGGTCGATCGCCCCACAGAGTGTCTCCCAGTGCTCGTCGGAGATACAGAGGATCGCTACGTAGCCGTCCTCGGCTTCGTAAGCGTTGTAGGGCGCCTTTGCGAGGCTGCTGTGGCGGTTACCCGTCCGTGGAGGGGTGTCGTCCTCGTTGTAGTAGTTCGCCAGTTGAGACATCAGGGAGGGATAGACCGCGTCCTGCATGCTCGCCTCGACGAACTGGCCCTCGCCAGTGCGCTCACGCTGATAGAGCGCCGCCATGACGCCGGCTGCGAGGTGGATCCCCCGAGGAAGTCACCTGGCGCGATGCCGGTCTTCGTCGGCGGGTCCTCAGGGTTGCCGATGACGTCCATCACGCCGCTTTCGGCTTGGACGATGAGGTCCATCGCCAGCCGGTCGCTCTTGGGGCCGTCCTCGCCGAAGGGGGGCTCGACCTTCGTCATGTCGGCCCCCAGATACGAGAGCATCAGCGAGCTGTACGCGCCGTTGTAGATCTATCCGAGGTCGATAACGTGGACGTCCTCCAGTGCCTGTTGGTCTATGTATGTCGTAGTGAAAACGGTGTCCAGCCTCGGGTCCCTGTCGATCGCAATCATGCCAATCACATACAGGAACACGACACGTATACGAAGAGTACTGCTGGCTGTTCGGCGATACCTGCGTGTTATCCTTGTAGCCCTCCATCCGGCTCGAAGAACGTTATGCGTTGGTCATCCTTTGAATCCCCCTGTATCAAGCAATCGTTCGTACTGCGATTTACGGATTCCCGCCTGACCGAGCTCGTTTGTATGAGCGTCACTCCCACCAGTGAGAAGAAGGTCCTGACGTTCGGCCGTCTGCACGTCGAGATCCGAACTGGAAGCGATGTTCGGACTCGAATACGGGTATCGACACTCCACTGCGTCAAGCCGGGGTGCCAGTTCGAGCACTGCCTCGGGATCCTCGTAGCGGTAGGGATGGGCGAGACTGACCACGCCACAGGTCTCGGAAAGCAACTCGATTCCCGTTTCGAACGGGGGGATCTCGCGTGGCACGTAACAGGGGCGGCCATCGGCGATGAGTTCGTCGAACGCCTCCTGATACGAGAGGTCGATATCGGGGTGGGCGTCGATCGCACGAGCGATATGTGGGCGACCGGTGCCGCCGTCGATCGCCACGTCGAGTTCGATGCCTAACTCGTTCTCAATTAGGTCGACGATGCGCGTGGCACGGTTTTTTCGATTCTTCTGGAGGCGGTCGAGTTCGTCGCGGAGCGCAGGAGATTCGCTCACACCGTATCCGAGCAGGTCGATCCGCTCGTCCAGCGGCGCGACCTCGACACGCAGTTCGATGCCGTGGATAACGTCGATACCGTCGATACGCGTCCGCGGGGCGTCCAGTTTAGGGTGGAGCCGGTCGTGATCCGTGATGGCGACGGCGGAGATTCCTACGTCGGCTGCCACTGCCGGAACCTCATCGAGTACCAACTCCCCGTCGGAATTCGTCGTGTGGACGTGTAGGTCCGCATATATCGAATCTTCCATGACTCATGGGTCCCTCCGTTCGGGGTTAAGTTCTCTGCCGTCGGATGCCGTGTGAGCTACCGACGGAGGCGGAGATAGTACTGTTTAGCCCGGAGCGGTCGATCCGCTAGGCGAACGTCCGACGGGATCCGGGCCGTTCAGTCCGAGCGGTAGATCTCCTTGCGGTCCACGATGTTGCGAACGGTCGCACGCGTAATATCGGCTCGATGCGCGACGGCTCGCTTGCTTTCGCCGGTTTCGATCTCCGTGATGACGGCGAGAGCGGTTTCGTAGTCCTCGTTCGGGACGAGATTGCCGTTTCCGTCGCTGTCGAACCCGAACGGGGGACGCCCGACGTGTTTGCCCTCGGCTCGGGCAGCGGCGATGCCTTCCTTGGTTCGGCGGCTGTTCATTGCCGTCTCGAGTTCCGCAGCGACGCCGAGCGCGCGGAGCATCGTGTGTCCCTTCTCCCCCCCATCCGACTCCGATTCCGGGTCGTTGATCCGGAGACCGGATTCGACGATATGGACCGCAACGCCGCATTCGACGAGTTGCGTGACGCGGTCGTAGAGGTCACGCATGTTCATCGCGATCCGCGAGGCGTCGCGAACGATCACCCGGCCGATAGCCCCCTCCGCAGCCAGGTCAAATAACTTCTGATCGCCCGACGAAGACGTGTTGCGCGCCCGCAAAGCGGTATCGGACAGCACGAGGATTTCCGCGGGATCGAGATCCAGTACGGTCGTCGCGTAATCGAGTGCCGTTTCCAGTTGCCTGTCTTCCGAACCCGTCGCTTCCGTGTCGCGGATGTAGATCGCTGTCGTTTTACTGACCATTGGACCGCCTATCAGCAGTTGCGAATCGGGCCGTGATGTATGTTACGGGCGGGCCGTCCGACCGAACCCGAAGTGCGTACACCGGCATCCGATATAGGACCGGAAACCCCCTCTATACACTATGGGAGAAAGAGAACTAATTACACCATGGTAGAAAACACCCCCTTACCCCCGAATATGAAAGCCTTGCGTTTTTCCGGCTTGCGAGTGTGTGTCTATCCAGTCGGCCCCCATCCAGCGGCGATCGAACCCACATCCGTTGGGCCGCTCGATCGCCGGGACGGGAGGGCGACGAACGAACGGGTCCATGATGACAGCTACGAACACGGGAATCGGCGGCTCGGCTCGGAGGACAGCGCCATGGTGAGTGATCGATAAGTGTGGAGGAATCACTACGAGATCCGCGGAGCCGGGCACGGCAGGCGTACAGTCGCGTGACGAACGAGGTCGTCTCGGAGGACAAACGATCGATCCTATCGGAGCATCGGGCCGACGATTTCGACAGTATCCTGCTCATCGTGTCGGCGTCACGGGGGGGAAGTAGCCTCCTGTTCGACACCCTTCGACACCACGAGGGGACGTGTAGCCCCGACGGCGAGCACGGCAAGTGGTACACGTTCAACGGGACCTGTTACCCGGCGTTCGACTCCGACCGAATCCCCGCCGACTTCGAGGCGTTCGACCGGGAGCGGCTCCTGACGGACCTGCTTGCGGACGTCGGCGCGACCGAGGCGTCCGGCGACCGGCTCCACCGGGTCGACGACGCGCTCGTCCGACTTCCACTGCAGTTCCCCGACCGGGAGCTACCATACGGCGAGATGCGCGAGCAGTTGCTCGACGGTGCCTCGCTCGACGAAGTGCTCGATTCGGTCGGGATCTCGACGCTCAACTACGACGCGTTCGCCGACGGGGACGCCGACGACCCGGTCGAGGACGAGGCGATCGAGGAGCGGCCGTTCATCACCTCCCACGACCACAAGCGCGGGCTCGTCGAGGAGGACTTCGAGCGGACGCTCGTGTTGAAGACGAGCGTCGACGCCTACCGGCTCCCGTGGATCCGCGAGCAGCTGTTCCCCGAGACCGACGTCGACGTCGTCCATCTGACGCGCAACCCCGCGGCATCGATCAACGGGTTGTACGACGGCTGGCGGCTCAACCGGGGTTTTCAGACCTACGACGTCGGCGAGTTGGATCTCGAGGACTACGGCGGCTCGCTGTGGAACTACGACCTCCCGCCGGGCTGGTTCAGGGACGGCCGGCTGATCGACGTCTGCCTGAAGCAGTGGACCCAGGCCCATCGGCACATCCTCGAGGGTCGCGAGGCGTTCGATGACGTTCTCCGGGTCCGCTTCGAGGACCTGCTTACCGAGACGGAGTCGACGATCGCGGAGATCGTCGAGTTCACCGATCTCGGCGAGTCGTCGCTGCTCGCGGAGAACGCTGAGGACCTCAATCAGGTGATGACGACGAAGGAGCCCGAACGCGCCCGCTGGCGGAACCGCGAGGAACTCGTCCGGGGTGCGCTCGACCGGGCCGACGAGCCCTTCGAGGAGGTTGTCGAGAAGCTGGGATACACGGAGGAATCCGAATGGATCTGACCGAAACGGCGGCGTACCACGGCTCGTCGTACTCCCACCGGGAGAGCCCGGCGGGCGGCGACTACCGGGGGACCCTCGGGACGGCGTTCCTCTGTATCCTCTCGGGGGAACCCGACGAAGAGCCGGACGAGTACCAATTCCTCGAGACGCCGGACGTCGAGGCGTTCAACGAGGAGGTCCGGGCGTATGCGGACCTGCTCGAGGACCACGGAACCGAAACGGTCGTCGCCGAATCGCGGTACCCCAACGCGACCTACACGGCGGACGCGTACCTCGGGTTCGACGGCGAGTTGTACCTCTCGCGGATGGCCTCCGACATGCGGAGACGCGAGGAGCCCGAGCGGTTCGCGTTCGTCCACGAGCGTGGGTACGACCCGATCGTTCCCTTCCAATTCGGCGAGTACTTCGAAATCAGCAACGCGATCCCGTCGAACGACGGGCTGGTCCTCGGAGTCGGGCAGCGCGGAACGGAGGCGGCGGCGCGACGGCTCGCCTCGCTCGTCGACTGCGAGACGACGATCGTCAGGATCAGCGATGATATGCAGCACCTGATGGGCGCGCTCCGCCCGCTGCCGGACGGACGAGCGGCGGTCCGCCCCGAGAAGATCGAGGACCACGAGAAACTGGAACGGTGCTACGACGACCTCCTCGAGTTCGACGAGACCGAGGAGGTTACCCACGAACAGGCGATGAACGTCACGATCGCGGCAGACGAGACCATACTCATGCCTAACGACACACCCAACGCGGAGACGAAGCTAGCCGAACAGTACGACGTCGAAACGACCAGCGTCGAGGAGATCCGAAGCGGGGCCGGTGGACTGGCCTGCCTCACGGGGAGGGTCGACTAATGGCTGGAGAAACCACCTGGCTGTTCGGCCTGCCGTGCTCGGGCAAGACCACCCTCGCCGAGGGGCTGGTCGGCCCGAACACGGTCCATCTCGACGGCGACTACCTCCGCGAGACGCTCAACTCGGATCTGGGCTTCTCGAAGGACGACCGGACTGAGAACCTCAGACGCGCCGCCGGGGTCGCCCAGGCGCTCAACGAGCAGGGCTTCGACGTCGTCGCCTCGTTCATCACGCCCTATCGCTCCCAGCGCGAACTGGTGGCCGAGAAGGTCGAGAATGTCTCGTTCATCCACGTCAACACGCCCATCGAGGTCTGTGAGGAGCGGGACGTCAAGGGAATGTACGAGCAGGCCCGCGAGGGAGAGATCGAGGGCTTTACCGGTGTCGACGATCCCTTCGAGGAGCCCGAGGACGGCGAGGAGGTCGCCCTAGAGGTGCGCACGACGGCCCAGTCGTCCGAGGCGACGATCAAGGAGATCAACGACGAACTCGGCGTCAAGTTCGACCCGAGCCACATCTTCATCGGGCGCTGGCAGCCGCTGCACGACGGCCACCGAACGATCATCGACTCGGCCGCGGACAACGGCAAGGACGTCGTGATTGCGATCCGGGACACCGAGCTCAGCGAAAAGAACCCGCTGACCGCCCAGGAGCGCCAGGAGCTCATCGAGGAGGTCTACGAGGACCACCCGAACGTCGAGACAATGATCATCCCGGACGTCGATACCGTCGCCATCGGGCGGGACGTCGGCTACTCGGTGGTCTCGGTGCCCGAGGAGGTCGCCGAGATCAGCGGTACCGACACCCGAGCGGAGTACGAGAAGAGCGAGCTCCTCGAAGGCAAGCACTTCGCGGACTGAGTTCCCATGGCATCGAACACCGCGGACCGCGACCGTGTCGCGCTCGCGTTCTCGGGCGGGCTGGATACGACCGTCTGTGTCCCGCTACTCGAGGAGGAGTACGGCTACGACGAGGTGATCGGCCTCACCGTCGACGTCGGCCAGCCCGAAGCGGAGTTCGCCGAGGCCGAGGAGACCGCCGCAGCGCTCGACCTCGATCACCACGTCGTCGACGCCACGTCGGAGTTCGCCGAGACCTGCTTCGACGCCGTGCGCGCGAACGCGACCTACCAAGGGTATCCACTAGGGACGGCGCTTGCCCGTCCGGTCATCGCCCGGGCCATCCTCGAGACCGCCGAGGAACACGACTGTTCGGCGCTCGCTCACGGTTCGACGGGCAAGGGTAACGACCAACTCCGCTTTGAGGCGGTCTGGCGCGGCTCGGACATGGAGGTCGTTGCGCCCGTGCGCGAACTCGGATTGACCCGCGAGTGGGAAACCGAGTATGCCGCCGAGCGTGGTCTCCCGGTCGAGGGCGGCGACGAGGGGACGTACAGCATCGACACGAACCTCTGGAGCCGCTCGATCGAAGGGGGGCAGTTGGAGGAGCCGAGTTACGTCCCCGGCGAGGAGATCTACGAGTGGACGCAAGCCCCCGACGGGGCGGCCGAACTCGTGGAGATCGAGTTCGAGGAGGGGTACCCCATCGCAGTAGATGGAACGGCGATGGACGACGTCGAACTGATCGAGCAACTGAACGAACTCGCAGGTGCCCACGGCGTCGGCCGGACCGACCTGATGGAGGACCGGATGCTGGGGCTCAAAGTCCGCGAGAACTACGAGCATCCCGCGGCGACGGTGCTGTTGAACGCCCACGAAGCTCTGGAGGACCTCGTGCTCACGAAGGACGAGCGCTCGTTCAAGCAGCAGATCGATCAACAGTGGGCCGAGAACGCCTATCAGGGCCTCGTTGACGCCCCGCTCGTGGACGCGCTCGAAGCGTTCGTCGACACGACGAACGAACACGCGACCGGGACGGTTACGATGCGGCTCGAAGGCGGTCGGGCCCGACCGGTCGGACGCGAGAGCGAGTATGCGGTCTATTCCGCCGAAGCGGCCTCGTTCAACACGGAGACGGTCGGCGACATCACGCAGGCCGACGCGACCGGCGTCGCCAAGTACCACGGCTTTCAGGACCGCTTGGCGAACGCGATCCGCGAGCGGGCCTTGGAGCGTCCGAGCGCGGGCGTCGCGGTCGATGGCGGCGACAACGAATCGACCACAGGAAACGACTGACGATCGGCAGTAAATTTCGGAGTGTCGGAATTCGATCCACTCGTCCCACTGTCCAAACCATGAACGCCTACGACGGATTGCTCGCAGCCATGCCGGCCTCAGTCGCTGGTGGTGCGATAGTCGGCTGGTTGGGAGTCGTTTCGATCACTGTCGGTCTTTCCGCCGGTAGCGTGTTCGCGGGCGTTCTCGTGCTCGTTTCACTGTGGGTCGTTCCTCCGACTGCATAATCGCTATCAATACGATACTGATCCGTCAAGTGTGAACTACTCCCGTTAGGAGGGAGATCAAATCGGTTGGTCTGAACTCACGGACGAACTACTGTCTGAACGATAGTATGAGGGTCATGGAAGCGGCGCTATCGAAACTCGGTTTGCGAAGCCGGGGAAGAGATTTGAACTCTTGGCTGACTCCTTACAAAGGAGTTGCTCTGCCAGGCTGAGCTACTCCGGCGCTATGGAACCGTTCCAGTTGAAAGCGTAAATATTCTATGATCGACTGAAACCCTCGAAATGGGACACAAACGGCGTGCTGATTACGAAGAGTAGATTCACACTATCTCGACGTAGTCGTTTCATGGGGGGAGCAGTACAGTTCTCCACGAACCGATCGAAGGACCAGACGTGGTTCTGAATCCTATATAATACTTATTATAATACTCGATTCATTATAGTAGGAGGACAAATTCATCAGTCTAAATTTCTTTTCGCAAGGTATACATAACTAGTATCAAAAATTGAACTATATGGGGAGGAAGAAGTTACTGCGCCGTAGAGTTCTGCAAAACATCGTTTCGTGGGGGCATTATCGTGGTTCATTACCAGGATCAAGAGATCACTCGGATTAGAGGGAAGCGGAGGAAACGAGAAGGCGAACAAAAGTGAGTCGCCACAGGCGGACCACCACCCGGCTGAAAAGTCGGACGAGAAAACGGAAGAGCAAGAGCACGAGAAAGAAGACCCGAAATCAACCAAACCAGAAAACGGAGCGATCGTTTTCATCTACGATGACGGGCCGATAACCGACTATACCGAGGCATTTCCGGCTCATAAGGAGTTCGATGCGCCTGCGACTACTGGTATCGTGACCGAGTGGGTTGGACGCAGTGATTTCATGGATACCGAGGAATTAGACGAGTTGGTTGATGCAGGCTGGGAGATCGCTAGTCATACGGAGAAGCATCGACCGCTTGCAGCGTTTCCACTTCTGAAGGACGCTCATCCCAAGGACACAGAGATTTCAGCGGAAGGCTATCGCCAGGGTCATCACGAGGGGAGCACTGTTGAGATCAGTGATGGAGACACGAAGGTCATTCGTGAGGTTGCCGGGCTTGGTGGTGCGCCCGGTGAGCGCCGTATTGCACTGACGGAACCAGTCGGCGAGTCGTTCGACGCAGAGGACACGGAGATCCGCCATCCGGCCGAGGTAATGCATGAAGCGCTGGGTGACTCAAAGGAGGAACTCGAAGAGATGGGCTATGACGTATCAACGCTATTGGCACCGTATGATGCGTATTCAGGGTATTCGGACCTGTTCGTCCCTGAATATTACGACGGAGTGGCGAACGCCCGACACGGGTCATATATGAACGATCCTGATGAGTACGATCCATATGAGACCAAGCGAGATTATTTCATCGAATTCACGACGGAGGCAGCAGTCAAGCAGGACCTAGATAAAATCGCTGACGACGCACTTCTCGGTGTGGTCGGGGCACACTCCATCAAGGAGAGAGTAAACGAGGAATCGATTACGGAGATGCTTGAATGGATCGAAGAGCGCGAGATCGAAGTCATGACGCTTCGGGAAGCAATATCCGTTTATAATTCTGATAAATAAATCAGTCAGTATTGAGTCCTTCTCTTACTAGACTGTTCCTTCACGAAATACCGGCGAAGAGAATCGAGATAATCTATCTCTGATATTACTTATTTTCATATAGATAGTCCTGATTTCCGGTATTATCGACTTCACGTATGGCTCCTGGGCAAGACTGAGTAGCTACCGTGTATAACCGATGGAGGTGGTATCGTCACGTCTAATGGCGATTACTAATATATCAACGCTCCTCTCCCCAGTTGCTCCGTCCTTTTGGGTCATCAGAGGAACTGTTTATCACGTGTTCAGTATAGAATTCAGTGGTGTGACTCGGTAGCGAGCGATAAAACAGGGAACGATTCTCGGGTGTATCGATTGCCATATCTATCTGAGTATCAGCAACCGCTATAAAAGAACATTACCGACCGTCATCGTTATTTACGATGTGCCGAAGGAAGACTGCTGTTGGGTATCTCGGTCGCTTTCAGCTACGGTATTGGAGTTAGATCTCGTTTCGCCAACGATAGCGTAGTAACTGATACCAACAGTAAGCGAGAAACCATAACAGACGACGATAAAAGGGATCCAATAGAGCCGGAAGCCGAAGTTCCGAACCCAGGGAAGGACATTACCAACGACAGTCATGATAACGAATAGGACGTATCCCGGAACGGCAAGCGGGGAAAACAATCGTGAGTCGATAGCACTGATGGCAAACGGGAACACGAGCAGTGCGAAACATACCCGGACGACAGGGGTAATGGCGAGTTCTCTGAGAGGGATAGGTGTTCTAGTCATGCCGTTCGTTGGATACCGTGTTCTGCGAGTAATAGGTTGGTTATCGTCGCTGTCCATCGGATCTGTGTATCGATATCAAGCAAGAAGTCTGTCGACTCAACGAGATAGCTAGCGACGTCCAGATCATGCTGAGCCTTCTGAATGAGAAGTCCAGTCCCCCGATCGATATCGTCCATAGCCACCGGCGTAAAACGGTGGAATCGCATTAGTCGGGGCACATAATGATCGTTCATGGATCGACAGACGTCCGTCGCGGTATCGGTCGCTCGGTTCGCTTCCGTATGTAGGATGACTTGGCCAACCCATCGGTGATGCGTGTTGAACAGTCCTCGTGAGCGATGGAGATCAATCACGACATCCGGATCAGCGTCCGTGATGACGCGCCAGATCGCGCGAGCGAGGGCACTTTCGGGCGGTTGCTCGCTGGGAAACGATCGATTGAGGTCGCCATCTGGTCCTCGGCGATCGTTTCGCTCGATAGCGAGGATAGTGGCAAAAGGGATTACGACTAATCGACCAGCGTCTATGTCCCAACTCGTGATATTGGCTGCGACCCGATAGCCGTTGATCTCGTTGCCATGCATTCCGCCAAGAATCACTGCCGTTGGTCCCTCCGCCGACCCGGTGACTTCGTAGACCGCCGTTTCGTGAGCAGTATTTTCCATGATGGTTTCGACGATTCGATCCCGATCGAGCGCGTTCTTGGCCCGGTCAAGCGAACGACCTGGAGAGTGTTGGAATGATCGAATCGCCGCCATACCGGCGATCAGGCCACTAGTCAAGGTAGTGGCCCCTGAAGGAACGGAAGGTCGTCGTCTCACTACTGGATGTACAGGGCGAGATATAATAAGAACGAGGAAGTTCGATACGGCCCACAGAAGACCGGAAACCAGTGTAGTACTTCATTGGATCCCAGTACGTCGATTACAAACGCCAGTTCTACCCTCGGTTTCTCGAACTAATTCCAGTACCACTGACTCACAACTACTGAGGTTTTCTACGTGAAGACGGAGCTACCAAGGTGTACACCCGCTAGAACTCACAACGAATGATTCTATACAGGAAGTTATTGATCGCTCGTTCACCCGACGATACGCAATGTGAGGACCATCGAAGCGACGAGTAGGATACTATCACGCCTTATTCGGAGATACCGTCCGCTACGGGGATCTCGACGAACTCGAATCATCAAAAATAGTATGGTCTGGAAATCATGCAATAATCGACGTTACAGGTAGGACTCGTTGTAGACGGTCAAGCCGTAGAGCGGTACTCACAGGTAGAGATACTCTTACTCGTCATACGAGTCAGAAAAACAGCGCCGGAATCGTGTTCCGGAAGATGTTGAGCGAGATAACGAACAGAAGCGTGATGACGAACCACGTGAATTTCTGCTCGTCGATCTCGATGCGTCGTAGATAGGTCCCAAGCAACAAGCCCACGATAGTGACGACGGCGATAACCGACCCGAGCCAGAGGCGATACGGCGTCATCAGGTCGGTAAAGAACGTCATCACTACGAGACGAGTAGCGAAAATCGTCCCGAGCGTCATCGAAAGCCCGCCAATGTACCGCTCCGCGTCGCGTTCGAACGTATGGAAATACGCCGGGAGAACCGGACCGAGGTTCGCAGCGGCAAGCAGGAATCCCTCGAGGAGTCCAATACCACCGAGCGCAACGGGATGGTGAGCCTCCTCGATGACGACGAAGTTCTTCACCACCTGGAAGACGACATACCCCAGGACGATCAGCCCGATGAGAAACGGGACGAGTGGCCCAGTGCTAAACCACGAGAGAAAAGCCACACCGATGAGAGTCCCGACGATAGCGAGACCAAGCAGTGGCCACTCCTTCCGAACGAACTCGATACCGGTGCCCGTTTCACCCATCTGAAACACGTTGACCATCAATGGCGGGACGGCCAGAACGACAACCGTGAGCGTCGGATCAATAACACTAGCGAAGACGGGTGTCACGATCAGCGAGAACCCGAACCCGAGCATACCCATGACCGTCCCAGCGAGGATTGCAATGCCAATGAATAGAACGAAGAGTCCCACTGAAACGTCCGACTGAATCCCTTGCGTGACGTTCTCTGCACCCGGAAAGAGCACGATTGCTACGGTGATAACGGCGAGTGTCGCTCCCGTCATCAGTACCTCGCGGTACTGGAAATCCAGAAGATTCGTCACGAACTGTTCGACGTCTATTTTTGATTCACTCGTACCCATTGTTTCGGAAGCGAGGAGCAGTCGACCTCGATAATCGACCGCCGACTCAACAGACGACAAAAGGAGTCGCGTATATATGGGCTCCCGGTAGTCGGTCAGAACTGGGCGTATACGAGTCAGTCTCTATTCCGGAAAGTGCCAGTAGAAGCCCTGTGTGGGCCCAGATATGCTACACGAGCGTATATCTTCTGTACTGGGAACCAGAATACAGTACCGCTATCAAAACAGCACACGAGCAGCGGAAGCACTACCGGTTCGTAATACAGGATCAGTTCCTGCCGATTAGATCTCTATCCCGTTTCTAGAAGTAAAATCTATTCCAAACTCGAACCCTGTAGGATTACAGTGATAACGTACTAGAGGGGTTGTACTCCCCCTTCACAGCACCAAACGGATACCTACTAGTCGCCACGAACTATTTCGATAATCGAGGATGGTCACCCTTGTGGTTGTGAGTTTCATCCAGATAGACAACGGTTGTGAACGCGAATGCAGCAACTACGAAGCAGACGACTCCGAGATAGGATCCCCATGGTGTGAGTGCGATCTGGCTGAGTGCCTCGAAAAACTCTTTGAACAGCACGAACAGCAGCCCGAAGAACGTAAAGAACGTTCCTATCGTAGCGAACCGCTCGCGCAGCCTCTGGTTTTCCATCAGAAGAGCGAACGCTGTACAGGAAGTAAGTAATGCAGTTGCTTATACATGAGCAACGATCAGTAACGACGATAAACTCAGTTGAATCGACCGAATCGAGACCCGTTTCATCTGCTGGTTGAACCCCCATTGCGAACATTAATCGAGTGAACGGATCTCGTGTCTCATTCATCCGGTCCTCTCGTTCCTACCTCGGGTTGTCACGTGACACGTCTACCGGATAAAATTGCTGGTATATCGACGACGTTTGGAACGAACGCATCACATGAAAGGGAGTCTAATTAGTCCTCTCACGGATAGATGCAGTAATCACCGCTAATCGGTATCCCTGACAGTCTTCGCCTGAATGAAGTCGCCTATACGGCTCGACACCTACCTATCGTATGAACAGTGTCAACAGCTATCAATGCCAAATGCGACCCTTATAATCGATATGAATCGAGTATGCATAATCGAGCGGAGTATCGACGCGATATCGGGAATAATGGGCCGACAAGCAATGAACGCCCGGGCGGAAATGTGGATTGCGGGGCGATCGGCGTGAACACGGTCACGGCGAATCCGTTCCTTATCCGGCTTCACCACCGGAGGTGGCTCAGATGAACACCGCCAGAGCGAGCTCTGGCGATCCCACATTCGGTCACGGAGGTGATCTCACATGAACACAGTCGAGGAGTGGAAACGGGAGAAACACCCGCTTGACGTCATCGACGACGTTTACGAGTACGCCGAGGAGGAGCTCTCGTTCGACGAGATCGAGGAGCGTGCGGGCGAGGGCGTCTGGGAGCGCATGAAGTGGACCGGGATGTACACCCACGGCCGCCAGCGGGGCTACTTAATGATGCGCACGAAGGTCCCTGGGGGGTATCTCACACCCGAACAGGCCAAGGTAATCGGCGAGGTCGCAGACGAGTTCGCCACCGCCCCCGAAGAGTACGGCGGCAGCGAGCAGAACGAGCTGTGGGGCGACGCCTTCCTTGATATCACGACCCGGCAGGACGTTCAAACACATTGGATCGAGATCGAGGACGTCCCCGAGGTCTGGGAGCGCTACGACGACGTGGGGCTGACGACGATACAGGGCTGTGGGGACGGCGCGCGGAACGTGCTCGGCTGTCCGGCTGCAGGCCTCGACGATCACGAGTGTTTCGATGCCCAGCCCGTGATCGACGCGGTCTCGGAGTTCTTCACGGGCAACCGCGAGTACGGCAACCTCCCCCGGAAGTTCAAGATGACGATCACGGGCTGCCGGCAGGACTGCGCCCAATCCCAGATCAACGACGTCGGGCTGGTGCCCGCCCGCAAGGACATCGCGGGCGAGCCCCACTACGGATTCCACGTCCGCGTCGGCGGCGGCCTCTCGGACGGCCCGCGGATGGGATCGGAACTCGACGTGTTCGTTCGCCCGGAGGACGCCGTCGAGTTCTGCCGTGCCGTGGCCCAGACGTTCAAGGAACTGGGCGACCGGCACAACCGCGGGGTCTGCCGGATGCGCTACCTCGTCCAGCAGATGGGCCCCGACGGGTTCGAACAGGCGGTTCGCGACCGGTGTTCGGTCGACCTGCGCTCTCGCGGGCGCGATCTCACCGAGGGCTATACCGGGGATCACGTCGGCGTCCACGACCAGCGCGAGGACGGCCTGCAGTACGTCGGCTTCAACGTGATCACGGGCCGGATGGGCGGTGATGAGTTCGTCGAGGCGGCCCGCGCGGCTCGCGAGTACGGTACCGAAGAGACGTCGATTCGGCTCGCGACCGATCAGAACTTCCTGATCAGCCACATTCCCGAGGAGAACGTCTCCAGCCTGCTCGCCGAACCCTTCGCCGCGGACTACCAGCCCGACCCCGGTCCCTTCTCGCGGGGCGCGGTCGGCTGTACCGGAAGCGAGTTCTGTAACTACGGCATCATCGAGACCAAGAATCGAGTAAAGCGCTGGGCGCGCGAGCTCGACGAGCGCATCGAGACGCCCGACGACCTCGAAGTAGTCCGGATGCACATGAGCGGCTGTTCGGCCTCGTGTGCCCAGCCCCAGATCGCGGACATTGGCTTCCGCGGCGAGACAGTCCAACTGGACACCGACGGCGACGGAGACCCCGATGACATCGTCGAGGGAATGGACTTCGGCCTCGGCGGCAGCCTCGGTCCCGACAACGACTTTCTCGACTGGGTCGAGACCGCGGTCCCCGCCGACGCCGTCATTCCCGCCTTGGAGGAGCTCTTTGCGGCCTACGGCGAGGAGCACGAGGACGGCGAGCGATTCTACGAGTGGACCCGGCGGGTCGACAACGACCGCTTGCGGACGGTGATGCAGGGTGCGGAGGCACCCGTCTCAAAGGGGGTGGCCGCCGATGACTGATCCCGAACGCGATCGGGGTCCGCTTCCGAGCGTGCCCAAGGCGGGCAATGACGCCTCTGGAACGAGCGTCCCACCGACGAGTGGGGCACGCGACCCCGAAGGAACCGACCCCGACGCGAAGCCGATCCGGTACCGGCGGGCCGATGAGGACGCCGAAACGGCCACGGACGATGTCGCCGACGGCTGTGGCTGTGGGAGCTGTGGCTGTGGCGACGGTGCAAGCGAGCGGGCCGATACGGCGGTCGCCGCCGACGGCAGCGGCGGCGCGGTCAACGTCGGTTCCGATGGAAGCCTCGGCGACGTCCAGTTCACCGAGCCCTCGACGGAGCCGACCCAGGACCTCTCGGACAACCCTGCCGAGCGCGTCGGCGTCCCCGACGGCGTCGAGCTCGACACTCCATCCTACTCGATCCGGAGCGAGATGAACGACATCGAGACGCCGGACGAGAAGACCTGGTTCATGGAGCTCGACGCGGCCGTCATCGACGACGGCCGCTGTATCCAGTGTGGTACCTGCGTCGCCGCGTGTCCCTCCGACTCGATCGGGATCGGCGACGACGACCTGCCCGAGCTCGTAAAGATGTGTACCGGCTGTTCGCTCTGCTGGGACTTCTGTCCCCGCGGCGGCCTGCGCTACGAGCGCCAGTGGAAGATCACGGGCGGCGAGGACAACGTCAAGGGCGCGGGCGACCCGATCACGGAGTTCTCCGCGAAGGTCGGCGAGTCCTGGCAGCGAAACGCCCAGGACGGCGGCGTCGTCACCAGCGTCCTCTCGCACCTGCTCGAGGCTGGCGAGATTGACGGCGCGCTGATCGCCACCGAGTCCGACGACGAGCCCTGGAAGGCAGAAAGCTTCCTCGCGACGAGCCACGAGGAGGTCGTCGCGAACGCGGGCAGTTTCTATAACCAGACGATGGCGCTCGGTAACCTCGATCTGGATCGCTGGGAACACAAGCTGCCTGACAAGCCCGCGGAGGAGATCAGCCTCGCGATGGTAGGGACGCCCTGCGAGATCGAGGGGATCCGCGCGCTGCAGGACTTCGAGTGGGACTACCAGTCCCAGAACGCGGGCGTTCGCGCGATCGACTACACCATCGCGCTGATGTGTACGAAGAACTTCAACTATCACAGGCTCATCGGCGAGCAGCTAGCGGAGAAACGCGGAATCACCACCGATGAAATCGGGAAGATGGACGTGCTTCACGGCGACATGATCGTCTACGACCACGAGGGTGAGGAGATCCTGCGCGAGGACGTCACGGAGTTCCACGACGCCACCCTCAAGGGCTGTGACGAGTGTGCGGACTTCACGGGCTTCTGTGCGGATCTCACCGTCGGCTCCGTGGGATCGGGCGACGAGTACTCGAGCGTCATCGTCCGCACCGAGCGCGGAATGGACGCCTGGGAACTGACCGCGCCGGATCTCGACTACCACGACTTGGAGGACAAGAGCGCGGTCGGTAAGCTCCAGGGCTGGGACAAGAAGAAGGCCTTCGAGTCGCTCGAACGCCCGTTTGACCCCGATGCACCGCGGTTCATTGAGTACACCGAGCACGCCGAGAACTACGGGACGACGCTCAACCCTCACGAGAGCGATCACTAACGAGGTCACGTCACCGTTCCGTTGTGGATGAAGGACGGCGCTTCGTCCGCTCAATCTCCTCTCGTCGAATTTCCGAGGAAGCCGAGGACAGTGGCTGCTTACTCCTTACTTCCCCAACCGAACGCGAGCCATCCGCCGTCGGGATGCAGGATCTCGCCGGTCATGAAGTGAGCCCCTTCCGCGAGGAACGCCACACAGTTCGCGACTTCGTCGACGGTTCCGAACCGACCCAGCGGCGTTCTGTCGACGACGTCCTGTTTCTCGAACCCGATCTGGTCCTGTGCGTCATCGACCATGTCGGTTTGGATGTATCCCGGCGCAACGGCGTTGACCTGGATGTCGTGTTCCGCCCATTCGACGGCCAGACACCGCGTGAGATTGTTCACACCGCCTTTCGACGTGTTATACGGTGTTCGACCGGTTTGGCCCTGTTCTCCCATCATACTCGAGATGTTGATGATGTTCCCGCCCGTTCCCTGCTCGATCATCCGGTTTCCAGCGACCCGGGCGCCGTAGAACGTCCCACTGAGATTGACGTCGAGAACGGTCTGCCAATCGTCCAGCGAGATGTCTTCGGCGGGGCCGCGAATGTTAATGCCGGCGTTGTTCACCCAGATATCCAGCGACCCGAACTCGTCGACGGTTTGCTCGGCAAGCGATCGAAGCGAACTGTAATCCGTGACGTCGGCCTCGATCGGCAGGACGCCACTGCTACAGTCGATCTCCTCGGCGGCCTCTTGGGCTCGGGTCTGCGAGCGAGAATTGATGACGACGTTCGCCCCCTCCGTCGCGAGGTGTTGAGCGATAGCGAACCCGATACCGTTACTCGAACCGGTGACAACAGCGGTTTTCTCGTCGAGTGAACCGGCCATACGTGAGAACTACTCGACTCCCTTGTGGTTGTTTCGATGCTCGCGTTCTGTTCTTCGGGACGGGGACCCACTCATACGGCTTTAGTCGTCGACGACGGAGGCAACTTTCCTGCCGTGTCGCAGTTCGGCGATCGGACTCCCCGTGAGCGGGCGGTCAAGGTTCGAAATCGTCACCGTACTTCGAGCAACTCCCCACCATCCACAGGTCGGTCATCGATTTCGATAGCGAACGAGTCCGTCTCTATAGTATAGTTGTATAGTATAGTTGTATTCTATAGCTATTAGTAATAGATAGTAGATATAACTGGAGAGGCAAAACGACTGGGAGATGGCGCCTACGGGGCGGGGAGACGGGCTCAGTTTACCGTCGGATGGTGACTGTGAGGGCGTTCATGGAGTCGTCTATGGACGAAATGGCGCGATCGGACGATGTATGCCGACGTTTCATCGTTGAAGGAGTTTCGAGCTACGAAGCGATGATGCCCAATCGACCTGATTACTCGACGTCGACCCGCTCGATCTCATCGAGGTACGTTTCGACACGGTTCCGATCCTCCTCGGAAAGTTCGACGAGCGGTTCGCGGACGGGGCCGCCGTACATGCCCCGTCGATCCAAGCCGAGTTTCACTGCGGGGACGTTCTTCGCAGCGCCGAACGGCGGCCTATTTCCGGCCTCCTCGCGGAGGTCCTCGAACGGACGAAGGACGTCCCGGATCCGTTTCGCCCGGGTCCAGTCGCTCTCTGCGAGCGCTCTCGATAGCTCCAAGACCGGTTCGGGGACGAAGTTTCCGATTCCGGTCGTGAACCCGTCCGCACCCTCAAGCGCGTACGCCGGCGCGTACCGTTCGGCGACGCCGTTGAGCCAGACGAGGTCGCCGGAGACGGTTTCGACCAGTCTCGAGAAGGCCTTCACGTCGTTGACGGCGTATTTCACGGCGACGACGTTCCCGATCGACGCGAGTTCGTCGATGACCCGTTCGGTGATGTACGGCCCGCGCTTGTAGAGGACGATTCCGAGATCGGTCGACGATGCGAGCGTTCGGTAGTACTCGATCAGCCCCCGTTCGTGAATATAGGCGTGAGCGGGGCTCATGATCATCGCCGCGTCGGCCCCCGCGTCCTCGTAGGCCTCGAGTAGTTCGATCGTGTCTTTCGTGCTGCCGCCCGCTCCGCCGATAACGGTTGCGTCGTCGGGGAGTGACTCGACCGTCGTCCGAACGACGTCGATCCGTTCGGTCCGTGAAAGCGAGTAGTACTCGCCGGTGTTGCCACACGGGACGAAGACGCGGGCACCGGCCTCATACAGCGTCCGCACGTTCCGCTCGATTTCGTCAGTGAGAACCCTATCCCCGTCGTCGCCGAACGGCGTCGCCGTGGTAAAGGCGACCGCAGCCAGATCGGTTTGTAACTCGTCGTAGCTCATGCGTCGCTCCGAGAACGTCTACGCTGACGGATCATTATGGTTCCGGCCACTCGTCTCTCCGTAGACACGACTCATCGACCGCGATCAGCCGCCGTGGTCGGGGCGTTCTGTGTGCGCCCGTCGAGGTCCTCGAACCGGGGTACGATAGCGACGTGGTAGTACCCGATCCAACCGAACGCGACGACGAACAGCGACACCCAGAGCAGCGGGTCGTCGAACCCGCCCAACCGCTGACTGAGGAAGACGCCCGTCACCATCACGCCGAGCGTGTAGACGTACCGAACGAGGTTCGCTTTCGACATCGCTTTGCGTGTACCCATGACGTTCTCCCCGTGGATGCGCGCCAGTAAAGGTGTTTCCCGCTTGGCTCCTCGCGAGTACCGCCCGTCAGCGTCCGCGAACACTTGCCGGTGGGACAGTCGATTTGTTATTTACAATTTATTTTTAATTATATTAATTTAATATATATCGAAGAGTACAAGAGGGTTTCGACGCAGTAGGTGGCATGGAGATCGGATTCGTCGGGGCCGGCAAGATGGCCGGCACGCTAATAAACAAGGTAGACGCAGTCGATGATGCGACCATCACCGGGATCTGCGACGTGAACGAAGCGGCCGCTCTCGAGGCGGCGGAACCGCGCGGCGCGACGGTCTACACCGACCACGAGACACTGTACGCCGAGGAGTCGCTCGACGCCGTTTTCCTCGCGATTCCGCCCTTTGCGTACGACGACCAGGCGTCCTTGGCCGCCGAACACGGCATCGACGTCTTCGTCGAGAAGCCAGTCGCGCTGAAACCCGATCAGGGCAGGGAGACGCTGGCGGCGATCGAGGAGACCGATATCCTCACCGGGACCGGCTACGTGTTTCGCTACGACGAGCTCACCGACGTCGCGCTCGAACTCCTCGAAGACCGCGAGATATCCCTCCTGAACGGTCGGTACTGGAGCGGCCTGCTCGCCAGTTCGTGGGGGAACGAACTCGACCTTTCGGGCGGTGAGATCGTCACGCGGACGACCCACATCTACGATACGATCCGTTATCTCGGCGGTGACGTCGAGCAGGTATCCGCGAACGGGACCGACCGCCTCGGGACCGACGGGATCGATTACCCGGACGCGACCGCCGCGCGACTGGACCACGAAAACGGGATCGTCAGTACGGTGAGTTCGGGCGTCACCTCACCCGAGTGGGTCGCCGAACTCGACGTCCTCGGCGATGACGTCTCGCTCCGACTCGACTACGCTGCCCAGGAGCTGACCGGCACGGTCGCCGGCGACGAGATCCACTACGAGTTCGCGACCGACCGATACGGACGAGAGGTCGAGGCGTTCCTCGATGCGGTGCGCTCGGGCGATCGGTCCCACGTCAGGTCCGAGTTCGCCGACGCGCTCCGGACCTTATCGCTCAACTGGACGGTCATCGACGCCGCCGAAACGGGTGAGATCGCCACGGTCGGCGAGACGCGCCGTTCGTGATCGACGACCGGGCCGTCGGCGGTCGCCGTCGAATCGAACGAGACCTCAGATCGTCTCCGTCCGCCAGAAATAGAACTCGACTGGGAAGATAGCGTCCAAAAACGGTTCCGATCGCTTGATCGAGCGGAGGACGTCCTGCGAACCGAAGAGCAGATCGACCGTTTCCCACCGGCCGAGCGAAACGTCCGGGTCGCGGTCGGTTCGCTCGACGCTCACGCCCGACGCGTCGTACGCGATCGTCGCCGACTGCCGGTCCGTGGCAGCCATGGTATCCACGGATCGACCCGTCGGATCAACCATTTCGAGAGTAAGATCCCCGACAGTACTTCCGAACGCCTCGACCGTGTTCGACCATCGTTCCTCCAGCAGCGGCCGATACGCGGCGAGCGTCGCCGGGAGGTCGAGCACGTTCAGTTTTCGGTGTGGGCGTTGGCTCCAGCTGGTCGCGACGGTACGAAAGAATCCGGTCAGGGGATGGCGTGGATGCGTATAAACGACGATGTCGTCCGCCGTGACGTCGAGGACTCGAGCGAGTAGCGCCGTAACCCCGTCGCGAGAGCCGCCGAACTCGAGGATGGAGACGGGGCCGTCGCCGCGATAACAGAGATACGCCGGCCGAACCGCGTCGTAGACGAGCGTCTCGAGTCCGGCCTGCTCGAGGAGGCGTTTGTAGCGACGGCGGTCGCGACCCACGCGGTAGCGTTCGGATTCGTGAATCCGTTGTACTACTGCGAGGTCGGTCCGCGGGCGAAAGTGACGAACGGCCTCGAAGTCGGCGTATCCCTCTCCAAACGCGGCGGTGAACGAACGCTTCGTCACCCGATAGCAGTTCTCTCGACCCGCGTTCTCCCATCCGTATCGGCCGTAGCGCACCCGGTCGCCCTCAAGTTCTGCGAGCGGTACGCCACGGTCATCAAGTTGGTCGAGCCAGAACGCGAGTAATCGGTGCATATACCCGTTTCCGCGGTGGTCTGGGTCGGTCGCGACGCCGGCGATCCCGCCGCACTCGACGTATGCGTCACCAGCCCATAGCTCCGCGGGAACGCAGGCGACGTGACTCACGATGCTGCCGTTCGCCTCGATGATCGCGTGTCGTTCAGGGTGGGCCGGGTCGAAACAGTGGGGCATCCGCTCTTCGAGTCCGCCGGGTTCGAACCCGAAACATCGGTTCGTGAGCGCCATCGTCTCCCGGAACTCGTCGGGTCGGGCAAGTCGCGGGCCGTCGAAGGACACGGTCATGAGAGCTGGTTTCAGCCGCATCGGCAACACCGTTGTGGCTGACAGAGCGCTTTCCGAAGTGAGTCGGGACCGGCCGTTCGGTCAGACGGCGTCGGCGATCCGCTCGCGCGCGTACTGACAGCGATCACAGCCGGGAACGGAACAGAGAAGTGCCCCGGGATCGGCTTCGAGCAGTTCGACGACGACCGAGAGGAGCGAGCGCCCGTCGAGCAGTCGCGCGTTCGCCTGACCGATCTCACCGCGGGCGACGATTCCGGCGTGTTCGGCGAGCGGGCGGACCACCTCGAACCCGCGGGAACAATGGACCCGATTGACCTCGACCGACTCGACCGAGCCGTCGATCGTGGTCTCGGTCCACGCGGTCTGATCGCGATACGGGACGTTCGCGAGCCGTTCGGCGACGTGGATCGCGGAGTTCGCGGTGTGGTCGACGCCGAGGAGGAGCACGCGACCGTCCCGCTCGAGTAGCCGGTGGAGCGGGCTCTCGGGGCCGAGCGAGTTCGCCGGGGTGTGGTCGGCGACGAGCGCGTCCGCGTCGGGGCCGATGGCCGCGATGGATTTCGTCGGATGTGGACTCCGAACGGCCTCGTCGCGCTGGCGAAGCGCCTCCGTCACTGCGCCCGTCGTCGACGGCGATTCGTCGGGGTCGTATGGCTCGTCGTATCTCGTGAACGTCGGTGCTGCAACCGTTCCACCAGGGCCGACGGCATCGAGGAGTGCATTGACGACCGCCTCGGCCCCGCCCTCGATCCGGCCGAGATTGCTGACGGAACTGTGGACCACGACCCGCGACCCGGACTCGAGTCCGAGGCCACGAAGGCCGGCTCGGAGTTCGTCCCGTGAGAGCGACATCGATCTCACGAGCGCGCCGAACCCCCAAAGCCGTTTCGACGAGCGACTCCCTCTCGGATCAGCCCCATTCGAATCCTGCCGCGGCCACGACGGCATCCCCGTCCAGGACCGACCGCGGATCCCCTTCCGTCATCCGGTGGAGTCGGCGCCGGACGTCGAGTCCGAACCGGCGAAGCAGCGACTCGGTTCGCTCGCCACGGAGGGCGTCGACGATGACCGGCCCGTCGACCCGTTTTGCGACGCCCGAGAGGAGTGCGGACGTGTCCGTGTCGTCTACCGCAACGAGCGGCCCGACCTGCTTTCGCCTGCGGCCGGATCGGACCACGGCATAGCCTCGAACCCGTCCGCCACGGTTCACGCACAGCGCGGCCGAGTCATCAGCACCGATCACGTGTTCGAGCAGTACACGCCGGTCAGTACCGACGTGCGTGCGGTCGAAGTCGGCGATCGGCCCGGCCGTCTCGATCGGCTCGACGCGGACGGAATCGTCGTCGTATCCCTGGATTCCATCGGTGACCGGTCGCCGGAGGGGACCGGCCCACCGATCGATTCCAACCGTCGTCTCGAACCCGTACTGGCGGTAGACCTCTCGGCCCGCGTCGGTCGCGTCGAGCCCGATCACATCTAGAGCTCCATCGTGGCCGGCAGCGAGCGCCCGCTCGAAGAGTTCGCTGCCGTACCCACGTCGTCGGTAGGCCTCGTCGACGAGGACCATGCCGATCCAGCCGACGTCCCCGTACGTCGCGAGCGTACTCGTCGCGACGAGGTCGCCATCGAGACGGCCCGCGAAACACGTGCTCGGAAATAGCTCGAGAAGACGCTGCCAGTCGTCTTTCGTCTGGTTCCAACCGACCTGTGACGACAGCCGCCAGGCGTCGTCGATGTCGTCGGTCGACAATCGATCGATATCGAGGGTCATAGGACAGTGAGGGTAGTACACACTACTAAAGGTACTGTCGCGTGATCACAGGTTCAGACGACTGATCGAACGATACCGCATCCCACCTGTTTGGAACAGCAAAACCCCGGCCAGCAGTAGTGGATGGGATATTACAGATGCACTATCGTAAGATCATGGTGTTCCCTTCGGGTTTGACGCTCGTGAACGCCCCATCGGGTCGCTAGTACCGGCTATCGGCAACTATTTATTTTGTTTACTATAGTAAAATATTTTTGTTAGAATATCGAATTGAAGTGGTACGGGGTGCGATCCACGCCGCCAACCGAGGTGGTACTGGTCACTACGGAACGAACTGTTTGGTGACACGAAACGAACCTGCCGAACGACCAGCATGGACCACAGCGGCAGGAACCGTTTTACCATGGATCTACCTCGTAGGGGTATGGCAGCACTGTGGACCTATCCGTGGACGATGGTCCAGGAGGGCCTCGACGAGGCATGTGAGTCAATCGTCGAACGTGGCCTCGACGCGATAACCGTTTCGAGCCACTACCACTCGGTTCGATCGCTCCAGCCTCAACACCCAACCGCGCTCTTTCGGCAGTTTCCGGGCGGGTGTCACTTCTCGCCGGACGCGGACCGGTTCGATGAGTGTCCTATCATCCCGCCCACGGTCACCATAGACGGCTTCGAGGACCCGCTCGCGGAGATCACGGCCGTCGCGCACGACCACGGGCTCACCGTCAACGCCTGGATGGTGTGTCTCCACAACACTCGCCTCGGGGCAATGAACCCCGAGTATCGGATCGAGAGCGCGTTCGGCGACAGCCACGACCACTCGCTGTGTCCGTCTCACCCGGCGGTTCGCGAGTACTTTGCGACGGTCGTGGAGGCGCTCGTCGACCGGTCCGTCGACGGGATTCACCTCGAGTCGATCGGATTCCCGAGCGCGTTCCACGGCCACGGACGGGAGTTCGGTCACGACAAGCGGCAGGTGCTGACCGATCCGGCCGAAACGGTGCTGCTCTCGCAGTGTTTCTGTACCGGATGCCAGCACGCGGCCGAATCACGTCCGGTCGACCTCGCTCGTGCGAAAGCGCGCGTCAGGGATCTCCTCGGGAGGGCGTTGGCGGATCCGACGACCGAAACGCCATCGCTCGAAAGCCTGATCCGGGACGAACCGATCCTCGATGCCCTGTTCGAGTTCCGGGCGATGGTCGTGGAGGCACTCGTCGGACGACTCGCTGACGCCGCCGGAACCGTCCCGCTGAACTACTACGTCGCGGAGTCACCCGGCGGTGCCGACCCGGAGGCCGTGTGGCCGGCGGGTGTCAGACCCGACCGACTCGATGCGTCCCTCGACCACATGACCGCGATGTGTTACGTCACGGATCCGACGCTCGCTCGGGAGCGGGTTCGGACGCTCAAGGGGATGGTCGATAGTCCCGTCGACGCCGGCTTGACGCTCGACCCGGGCGTCGTTGGAACTCCGTCGGAACTGCATGCACTCGTCGACATTCTTGAGGATGATCTGGACGGTCAGCTGTCGTTCTACCACCATGGTCTCCTGTCTGAGACCCAGCTCGATTGGATCGGATCAGCGATAGGGGGATCCTGATCGCCGGCGAGATATAGAGGAACGGGACGCAACAGTAGTTACGACGTCGGTGATCCGCCTCGATCGGGCACCCGCTTACGTTTCTCGCCTCAGCACCCGTAACGCCACGTAGGCAGCCGTGGAGACGAGTATCGCCGAGACGCCGTAGATTCCCATCATTCCGGCCATCACACCGACCTGCAGTATCAACCCGACCGCGACGAGAACCAGTCCGAAGACGATCCCCAGTAACGGTTTCGACCGTCGGATCGTCCCGAGATAGGAGGTGACGGCTGGAGGTTCCTCGCGCGATATCGTCGTATCGGTAGCCATGGTATATGGTTGCATAATTATATTACTTCATATATAAATATTTCTATCTTAAACTTAAATACTAGTTCGGGTAACGAGGCAAGCCAACGATTGGTAGTTATCGGCGGAGCCGAGGATTCGAGTCGTGTACACGACGTGACCGGCCGCGCCGAACGCACGTAATCGAGGGATGCTTCCGTCCGAATCGGCGGTGAGTCCTGACAACGGGTTTTTCGGCGTTACCTGTTCGTCATCTCCGCTCCGTCGTCGTCGACGGTTTTCGAGTGGCGGGCTCTGAGGCGGGGGTTGAAGACTTTATCGAGCCCCTGTGAGAGCAATACTAGGGCGAACGAGAGGAGGACGAGGGCGAACATCGGTGGGTACAGCCAGTGCGCTGCACGTTGTGGGTTCGAGAGCGCACCGCCGGTCGCGTACGCGTCATTCATCATACTACCCCAGTTCGGATCCGAGTATGGAAGGAACCCGAGGAAGTACAGCGCGACCGACGCGAAGATGACACCTCTGGCCGCCTGTGCGGAGTTGATCAGTACGTAGGGCATGAGCTGCGGGACGATGTCCTTTTGCAGGATGGACGGGATCGAGACGCCCATCGACCGGGACGCCTCGACGTACTCCTCCTCCCGAAGCGTCAGGACCTGCGATCGGATCGTCCTCGCCAACCCCGGCCAACTGTCTATCGCCAGGATCACGCCGATAGTGAACGGATCTCGTGGCTGCCAGATCGCCGCGAGCACCACGATGAGCGGCAGCCCCGGGATGACCATCAGGATGTCGGAGAGCAACATCAACACGTAGTCCGTGAGTCCGCCCCTGTACCCGGCGACCGTCCCGACGACGACCGCGACGCCGGCCGCGAAGATGGCGCCGGCCAAGCCCATCTTGAGAACGGCCGGCGTCGCGTGGACGAGTTGCTTGTGGATCGGCCGACCCATGTTGTCGGTGCCGAGCGGGTATTCCCACGACTGGAACCACGTCATGTACGTTTCGGCCTCGTTGATCCCCGGCTCGGGGACGAGATGGACACCGACCGTCCCGGCGAAGACGAACAGGCCGAGGACGATGATGCCGAACCGGGTTCGCCAATCGGTCCACGCGATTCTGGCCTGTGTCAGGACGTACCGATCGATAAAGCGTGTCGCGCGTTCCGTCCTCGAGACGTTCGGTCCGGACGATGCGGGTGTGTCTACGAGAAAGTCGGGGACTGTTCCTCCGTCGGTCATCGTGTCGTTTTCGTCTGACATTGTTGGTGCTCCGTGTTCAGTATGCTTCGCGATCGCTCGTTCCCGCTCGTGGATCGACCACGCCGTAGGTGAGGTCGGCTATCAGGATTCCCACGATGGTGATCGTCGAGAAGAAGATGAGCAGCCCCATGAGAAGCGGGTAGTCCCGCTGGGTGAGTGCCTCGAACGTGTACCAGCCGATCCCGGGATAGGTGAAGATCTGTTCCATGATGATCGAGCTGCTGAATATCGCGGCGATACCGAGCATGAACCGCGTATACAGGGGTAGGATGGCGTTCCGGCCGACGTATCGGAGTGCGATCCGGTTGTCGCTGATCCCTCGAAGTCGGGCGACGTGGAGGTAGTTCTCGCCGATCACACGGATGCAGTTGCCCCGCATCGACAGTGCCGTTCCACCGAACCCGACGATGATGCCCGAAGCGATCGGGAGGATGGAGTGGTGGACGACGCTTGCCATGAAGTAGACGTTGAACCCGGGGACGGTGTTCGGGTCGTACCTCCCTCTGGTCGGAAACAGTTCGAGCTGAAAGCCGAGAAACGACAGCATCAGGATGGCCCCGACGTAGTAGGGGACGGAGTTGAGGAACGTCGCACCGATCGAGCCGACGTTGTCGAAGTAGCTCCCCTCCTTGTAGGCCATCACTGCCCCGAGCAGGATGTTCGCGGTAAACCCGATCAGGAGACTATAGACGCTGATGAAGATCGACCACGGCATCGCCCTGAAGAGGATGTCGAAGACGGGTTCACGTCGCCAGATGGATTCGCCGAAATCCTGATAGACGATGATGTCCACGAGATACTGGTAGTACGCGACGTGAATGGGCTGGTCCGGATCGACGTTCGTCCGGAGTTCGATGATCCGGTTCACCTGACCGATATTGACGCTTTGGCCCTGTTGGACAGCGTCCTGTATCATCTGCTCTCGCATCACCTCGAGCGGACCACCGGGCATCAATCGATACAGAACGAACGTTATCGTTATAACAGAGAACAACGTGATGATCGCTTGCCCTATTCTTCTCACGTAATAATTCATAAGATATATCTCATATGGTATGATTATAAGCTTTGCGTACTGTGCGACCATTGAACAGGACTCGTCGGTCGGTTTCGTCGCTCGCGCGGCTTGCGAACCGCCTTCGACGGTGAACGGAAAGTGACTCCGCGACGGGAGAGGATCACGGCCCGGCTAGCCGTCCACTGCAGCTGCCCTTCCCCCTTCGAAATCGAAGCGTTTGCTTCAGCACACCGGGAGACCCTGAGTAGCCACAATACTTATCGCCGCATGGTGGCCTTCGACGGTATGGAACGTTCGTTCGCCGAGGAGCTGGCGAGGGAGATCGGTGCATACAGACACTACTTCGTCCTCGGCATCGCGTTCTCGATCGTGTTCCTCCTCCTGTCGGTCGTCTCGCTTACCGTCGTTGCGACGGGAAGCGGGGCCTATTACATCACTATTGTAAACATCGGAACCCTCGTGCTCGTCATCGGCCTGTGTTGCGGTGGGATCCTGATCGCGAAGCGTCGCGGTCGGTGAGGAGGAGACAGGTATCGACCGGCTACGCGATCTCGTTGCTCTGCCAGTATTCGTCCGTCTCGTCGCGTCTGAAGCAGGCGACTCCCGATTCGATGGCTTCGTCGGTTCGCGTCAGCTGCGGGGCGCGGTTCACGCAGGCTTCACGGGCTTCGGGACACCGCGTGTGGAACCGACAGCCACTCGGCGGGTTTTTCGGGTCCGGAATGTCGATCCGTCGGATCGGCGGCTCGTCGGAGCCCTCCGATATCGAGTCCGGGTCCATCGAGGGTGTCGCCCACCGGAGCACCTTGGTATACGGGTGTCGGGGGTTCCGTATGATCTCCTCGGCCGGGCCGATCTCGACGAGCTTTCCGAGGTACATGATCCCGATCCGTCCTCCGACCTTCTCGGCGAAGTAGTAGGCGTTCGCGAGGTCATGGGAGATGTTCAGGTACGACGTGTTGAACTCCCGCTGCAGGTCGTGCATGAGGTCCATCATCTCGATTCGAAGCGAGACGTCGAGGGCGCTGACGGCTTCGTCCGCGAGTATCAGATCCGGGTTCATCAACAGCGCTCGCCCCAGCGCGACCCGTTGTTGTTCGCCGCCGCTGAGCTGGTGGGGATATCGGGACGCGTACGACGAGGCGGGTTTCATGCCGACGTACTCCAGTAGCTTGTAGATCCGCTCTTCCCGTTCTTCGGTACCGATCTGCGGGTAGTGTTCCTTGAGCGGTACCGAGAGGGAGTTGAGGATCGTTCTGTTCGGGTTCAACGAACTGCCCGGGTCCTGGTGAATGATCTGCAGCGACTTCCGGATCTCCGCGAACGGGACGGTGGTGTCGCCGGTTCCGTCCTTCGCGTCCCAGATGTCCTGTCCCCGATATATCACGGAGCCGCTGGTCGGGCGCTGGAGGCCCACGGCCGTCTTCCCGAGTGTCGTCTTCCCACAGCCGCTCTCGCCGACGAGAACGATGACCTCGTTCTCGCGGATGTCGAGCGAGACGTCGTCGACCGCCGTCACGACTTCCTTGTCCCTACGAAGCGTCTGGAGCAGTGACGCGTTCGAGAACTCGACGCCGACGTTCTCGAGCGAGACGACCGTCTCCTCACTTCGCGTCATCGATCATCACCTCGGACGTCTCGTTGCCGAGCGTGTACGGGAGTTCCTCCCGTGCCTCCGACCAGTGATGACAGGCCGCTCGATGGCGATCGCTCACGTCCCGAAGCGGCGGCTGGGTTTCGACGCACTGCTCGTCTGCGAGCGGGCACCGGGAGTGATACGAACAGCCGACGGGGACGTTGACGGGATCCGGACTGTCTCCCTCGATCGGCCGCATCTCGTCGAGCGCCGCGGCGAGGTTCGGGACGGCCCTGAGGAGCGCTCTGGTGTACGGGTGTGCGGCGTCCCGCAGAACGTCGTGACAGGGTCCCACCTCGACGAACTGGAACGCGTACATGACGGCCAGCCGGTCCGCCAGATCCGCGACCAGCGGGAGGTCATGCGTGATGAAGACGATCGTGATGTCGTACTCCTCGTGGAGCTTCGAGAGCAGACTCGTTATCGAGCGCTGCATGAGCAGATCCAGCGCCGCAGTCGGTTCGTCCATCACGAGCACGTTCGGCTTGAGGAGCAAGCTGAGCGCGATCAGCGCTCGCTGTGCCATCCCACCGCTGAGCTGGTGTGGGTACGACTCCAAGACGCGATCCGGGTCGAGATACAGGTCTTCGAGGAGGCTTCGACCGTGCTCCATTCCCGCCTCGAGATCGTAGTCGTGAGCGTGAAGCGTCTCCTCGAAGTGCCCGCCGATCGTCATCGTCGGATTGAACGAGTCCATCGCACCCTGAAACACCATCGAGATCTCCTCCCAGCGGAACTCCTTGAGCTCCTGATCGCTGAGTGTACGCACGTCGTACGGATCACCGTTCGGCGGATGATAGATGACCTCCCCCGAGAGAACGCCGGACTCGACGACCGCGTCCAGTAACGCCGAGGCGAACATGGACTTCCCGCTTCCACTCTCGCCGACGACGCCGATGATCTCGTCTCGGTAGATGTCGATCGAGACGTCGTCCAGTACCCTCGACGTTCCCCGGTCCATATCGAACGAAACGGACGCGTTTCTGACCTCGAGGAGGAGTTCTTGCTGATTCTCGCGCGCAGTCGGTCGTTGGGTTTCGTGTATCGTCACAGGTTCTCACCGTTCGCCTCACTGCCGCCGGAAACGCTCCGTCCAGAGATCGAAGTCGGTAGTTCGTCCATACGGATGAGTAGTAACATTCTCATATAAATTTTTGTATGAAATAGCATTGTTTGAGTGGAAAAATCAATCGGGTCAAGCAAGTGATAGCGAGTCGAATAGGGGTCAGTGCTACTTGTACCCGACCGTTCCGTCCTTGATCAGCGGATACGGTCCGTTGTTCGTCTGGAGTTTCCGGTCGTCGATCGGCCAGTCGAAGTCCTGGGTGTTCGCCCAGTGACCCGATTCACGGTATAGAACGTCGATATCGGGCATATAGAAGTTCCACAGCCAGCAGAGCTTCTTGATCTGGTCGTTCGTCCACTCGACGTCGTCGGTCCTGTGGATCTCCCGTACCGTCTCGTGGAGATTGATCTCCTCGGTTCCTCCGGAGAGGTCCTGCTGGCCGATCTCGGTCGGGACCTCCCACAGCAGCGCTTTGCCGTTGTACGGCGAGTGGGTGCGGCCCTCGTCGAGCCACTCGGTGATCTGTCCACGGGCCGCAGAGTCACCACCGAGTGCCGCCGTCGACGCGAGCCGTAACCCGAAGAGGTGGTGTGTCCGGAAGAAGCTGACCGGATGGAGCGTGTCGGCGGCGTAGTGGCTGTACATGCTGAGCCCCCAGTCCATGTCCTCCTCGATCCGATCGTTCACGGTCGATTGCTCCGCGCCTTCGAACTCGATCGGGAAGCCGTACTCCTCGAGTTGACCACGGACGGTCTGTCCCGGCACGTTGAAGAAACCGTCCGTACCGATCGTCATGACGATCGGGTCGATCTCGTTGCCGTCGGGCCCGTATATCGTCCCGTCCTCCCGGCTGTAGCCACCCTGTTCGAGGAAGCCGTCGGCGAGGTCGTAGTCGGAGGTCTTCGGTGCGTAGTCGATGAAGTCATCGAGGTCGTCGCCGACATAGGTCTCATTCCATTCGCGTTCGATCCCCGTATGCACCTCGATCGGGAACCCGGTCTCGAAGTTCGTGACCACGTTCTGGGTATCGATGACGGCCGCCATCGCGCGACGCACCGCGTAGTCGGCGAGGGCGTCGGTGTGGTTCCAGTTGATCAGCACCTTGTACATGAACTTCGAGGGGTACCGGGCGATGTTCTGGTAGTGATCCGGAAGCCCCTCCGCGTACTTGCTTTCCAGTGCGACCGTTCCCAGATCGATCTGCTGGTTCATTATCATCTCGTCCTCCGCGGCCCCTCCCGCGATCAGTTCCTCGTACTGCTCGATCTGAACGGCGTCGGAGTGACGGTGGTGCTCGGCGGGTTCGAACGTGACCGACTCCATGGACCAGTCGACGATCTCGTAGGACCCGGTTCCGAGCCCCTCGTCGATGTACTGGTCCATCCCGATGGTGACGTCGAGGATCTCCGCTGCCACCTCGTCGCGAGCGTCGTCCGACGATGCGTCCTGCAGCCGCTCGAGGTACGGCTTCCAGGTCGCCGTGTTGAGGGTGTGGAGGTTCTCACCCATCTCGACGCCGAGGTTAAGCGTCTCGATGAGGGCGGGGTTCTTCGGCTCCTTCAGCCGGTATTTGATCGTCAACTCGTCTTCCTGGCGGATCTCGCCGTAGTCGCTCCCTTCAGGGGACATGAGGCGGTTCATCTCCTCCCAGGTGTACATGTCCTCGGCGGTGTACTGATCGCCGTTCCAGAACGCCAAATCGTCCCGAAGCGTCTTCGTCAGGACCTGTTCGTTCCCGTCGTAGTCCCACGATTCGAGGGCGGGCGTTCCGACTTCGCCGTCGTTGTACGGGATGTAGAGGCGATCGTTGGCGAAGTCGACCATACGGGACGGCCAGTTCTCCCCGTACGGGCTCCAGTTATACTCGTCGGGGAGGGTGTTTCCAGCGACACGCGTTAGCGTCGGGTTGCTATCGGTCTGTTCGGTACCCATACATCCCGCGAGTCCGGCCACCGTCCCCCCCGTCAGGGCGAGGAATCGCCGTCGATCGATCGAGTTCGCTCCCGAGAGATAGCTGTGACGTTGATTGATATCATCAACCATAGCGATACGTTCCGCTACTCTATAATAAGCTTTTTCCGAGTGTGAACATCTCTATGATATTGATTATTATAGTATGAAATAGTATACTAAGGCGCAATGTGTCCGATATCAGCGGTCGATGAGAGCGTACGACAACGGGGTTCTTCCCATCACAACGTACATTATAGTGGGCTCCCTCGACGCGGACGGATCATGTACGTCTGCCAGACAAACCGGGCGGAGGAGCGTAACCAATGAAGTTCGGCGTCTTTCTGAACCAATACTACACGCCAGAGAGCGGGTTCTCGGTGACGGACCTGTACGAACAGGCTGAGGCGATAGAACGGTTCGGGTTCGACGGTGCGGCCCTCGGCGAGCGCCACGTTCACGAGGAGGGGTTCGTCGAGCCGATCACCGCATTGGCGGCGATCGCGGCGCGAACGGAGACGCTAGATCTCTCGACGATGGCGATGTTGCCGATGCTCTACGACCCGCTTCACCTCGCCGAACAGGTCGCGATGATCGATCGCCTCTCGGACGGCCGAATGCACTTCGGGGCGGCCATCGGCTACCGGGAGCGGGAGATCGAACCGTTCGGCGTCCCGATGGACGATCGGAGTTCGGCCTTCATCGAATCGCTGCACGTCCTCAAGCGCCTCTGGAACGAGGAGAGCGTGAGCCACGACGGCGAGTACTGGTCGTTCGACGACGTCTTCATCAGTCCGCGCCCGGAGACCGAACTCCCGGTCTGGATCGGCGGGCACGCCGACATCGCCATCAAACGAGCCGCCTACCGCGGCAACGGCTGGATCGCCAGCGCCTCGTCGACGACCGAGGACCTCGAACACCAGATCGGCGTCTACGAGGACTCCCTCGAGGAGTTCGGCGAGGCGCGGTCGGATCACGACGTCGTGTTGATGCGCGATTGCTTCGTCGGCGACTCGGTCGCGGACGCCCGTGAGACGATCGAGCCGTACCTCCTGCAGATGTACGAGTGGTACGCTCGCTGGGGACAGACCTACATGGACGAGAACGAGGTGGAAGTCGATTACGAGGAACTGGAAGAGAAGTTCGTCCTCGGGTCACCCGACGACTGCATCGAGCAGCTCCGTGAGTACGAGGCCCTCGGCGTCGACCAGATATACCTTCGCTGTCAGTTCCCCGGCCAGCCACAGGACGTCACGCTCGGGACGCTCGAACGCTTCGGAACCGAGGTCATGCCGGCATTTCGATGACCGACCGAACCGTCGGCTACGTCGGCCTGGACCACCACCACGCGGACCCGTACCTACGGACGCTCGGGGAGCTGCCGGCGAGGGTTACGGGCGCGTGCGAACCGAACCCCGCGTTCGATCCGTCCTCGGTCCCGAGCCTCGGCGACGTTCCGATCTACGACGACCTCGAATCGCTGCTGGCGACGTCGACGCCCGACGTCGTGTTCCTGACGGTGCCCAATCGGGATACCCCGGCCGCGATCGAGCGGGCACTCGACGCCGGCGTCGACGTCTATACGGAGAAACCGGCCGCTCGGACCGCAGCGGAACTCGAAACGCTCATCGAACGTGCCGAGGAGAGCAATGCGACCGTCGGCGTCTCGTATCCCTGGCAGTCCCACCCGATCGCACGGGAACTCGCCTCGCTCGTCGAGGACGGGTTCTTCGGCGAACTGCGGGCCTTCGACGTGCGGTTCATCGCCTCACAGTTGGCCTACCGGGAGACGTCACACTTCGTCTTCGACGAGGCGGCCAGTCGGGGCGGCATCCTCCAGTGGCTCGGGATCCACTGGATCCAGTTGCTCACTCGCCTCCTCGCGGAGCCGATCAGCCGCGTCAACGCCAGTATGGTCGCCGGAACCGACGGCGTCGACGTCGAGGACGGCGCGACCCTCCAGTTCGAGACGTCGACAGGTGCGCTCGGTACGCTCCAGTGTGGCTACTATCTGAGTGAGGCCCTCTACGACACGAAACTCGACATCTACGGGACCGCCGGTCGGAGCAGTTGGGACCCGATGGGTCGGGAGTTCGGCTTCGATGGGACGACGACGCTCGAACTCGACGACGCGAGCGGCGAGTGGGCCAGCACTCCACACCGGACCATCACCCACGAGTACGACCCGACACCGGGATACGGCGGTGCGTGGGGCAGGGAGTTCGTCGAGTCGTTCTTCGACGCCTGTGACGGTGACGGTGACCCGCCGGTGACGCTCGCGGACGCACTGGTCGTCCTCCGGATCCTCGATGCGGCCTACGAGTCCGCCGAAACGGGGCGTTGGGTCGACGTCGAAACGGCGTAGTCATCGGGACACGATAACGCGATGTCGTGTCCCGATCTTCGATCCCGGTGGCGCTCGCGCGGGTTCATCAGAAATGGCGTGGTCGGCGTGCTACCGGGCGACCTTCTCGAAGGCGCGGGCGACCTGATCGACGAACTCCTCTTCCGGTTCGATGTACGAGGCGACGGTGACCACGCGCTCGTCGAGCGCCTCCGAGATCGGGAAGTCCCCCTCCTGATACCCCTCGTAGGCGGGGAGGCCACAGAACTCGCCGTCGATCGGGCTCCGTCCGCGACCCCAGAGGTCGTATCCCTCCCGGAAGATCCTCCGGCGGTGTTCCATGTACGAGAACCCCGGGCCGCGGACGGGTGCGCCCTCGGCCGCGAGCGCGTCGACGACGGTTTCGGGGGAGCGGCCGAGTTCGTCGGGTTCGAGGACCACTTTCAGCCCGCCGTACAGGCCGTCCGTTTCGGACTCTTCGTACGGCCACACCGGTCTGATACCCGGTAGCTCATCGAGGTGTTCGAACAGCCGGTCGCGATATCGCAGTCGCCGCTCGACCCGGTAATCGAGGTTCTCGAGGCCGACTGTCGCGATGCCGAGCGCGAGCGGGTGGGCACGGTACTTCAGCCCCAGCACCTCCCAGTCGAGGCCGTCGTAGGGTTCGAGCGTGAGTTCGTCGTTGACGCCGGACCGATGCAGGTGACAGTACGATAGCTGGCGCTCGTAGTACTCCCGGACGTTGGTCGTGACGATGCCGCCCTCGCCGGCGGCGATCGGCTTTCCGTGAGGAGAGACGCCCTGCAGACTGAAACAGGCGATGTCGCCGACGCTCCCGACGTGTTCGTCCTTCCATTCGGAGGCGTGTGCGTGGGCGGCGTCCTCGACGACCGGGATGTCGTATCGGTCGCTGATGTCGAGTATCGCGTCCATATCGCAGACCCGCCCGTTCCAGTGGGTGATCGCGATCGCGGCGGTCCGGTCGGTGATCCGGCGCTCGATGTCGGTCGGGTCCGGCAGGAGCGTCTCGGGATCGATCTCACAGAAGACCGGTCGCGCGCCGAGATGGAGCGCGCCGGCGTACGCGCCGATGTAGCCGACCGTCGGGGTGATGACCTCGTCGCCGGGGCCGACGCCGACCGCGTAGAACGCGCTCTCGATCGCCGTCGAGCCATGATCGACGGTCAGACAGTACTCGGCGCCGCTGTACTCTCGAAACTTCTCCTCGAACTCGAGCGGAAAGCCCGAGCCCGACCCGGAGATCACTCCCGATTCGAGGAGATCCGTGACGATCTCCCGTTCGGCCTCGATTGGCCGTTCCCACCGTTCCGGATCGTCGATCGTGACGGCCGGATCGCCGCCATCGATCGCGAGGGTGCTCGCTCTGGACATATCGTATTCACCGATTGTACTTCATTTCATATAAAACAGCTCGTCAATCATTTAGTAAAACGGCTCGTAGGTCTCCGTAAACGAACCGCCGTCGTGCGTGACATCGGCCAGCAGCGGGTTCTCGGGGGTCACTGCCACGTCGAACTCTAGTGTGGCCTGGACGCCGAGAAGGAGCGTCGCGGCGTCGAACAGCCGGTCGCTCTCGTCGCGATCTCCGCGGGCGGTTTCGACGAACGTCTCGATGAACGGGTCGTACATCCGGTCGAGTTCCTCCGCGGTGCCGTCGATTCGAGCGGTGCGGGTCGTCCCGCCGACGTCGAGCACCCCGAACGCCGGGTTCTCGGTCGGGCCGTCGAATCGGAGCGTCGCGCTCGATCCGTCGGCGAAGGTGACGGTCGTCGCCACACCGTGATCGACAGGGACGATTCGGGTCCAGTCCGCACCGCAGATCGTACGTGCGGTGTCGGTGATGTGAACGCCGTAGTAGAACGGATCGTTGTACCCGGCGGCGAACAGGTCATGTGTCCCGTCGTCCCCACGCATGACTGCCAGAGAGGGATGATAGGGAACGGCCGACCCGCCGTAGAACGGCGTCCCGTTCCGTTCGACGGTGCGTCGCAGCGCTTCGACGTCGTCGATCGAACCGGCGATTGGTTTGTCGACGAACGTCGGGACGCCGGCCTCGAGGAACCGGACCGCGATCGGGCGATGGCGATCCCAGTCGACCGTCAGTACCATCACCGCGTCGACGTGGTCGATCATCTCCTCGGGGCGATCGTATCTGCGTGCGCGATGGTCCCGGCAGAACGCCTCGGTGTACGCATCGGAGCGGACGTCGCCGCCGTCCCAGACCCCACGAACGGTCGTATCCGACCGGTCTGATAGCAGTTCGGCGAACTTCTCGGAATGGCTCGTATCGAGCCCGATGATGCCGACGTTGATCATGTAACCCACGAGCTACCTCGAGGAGGACTCGCTGTTCCTTCGATCTCCCTCTACCCCCTTAACGATGCCTATCGAACGTCTCCCCCGGCCTACGCCCACGCGAGCGTAGTCGGAACGCGATTCGAGGTTGATCAGCACTCGGACGCGATACGGGGACTCGGATAGTTCTGACTCCCTTACTGAATACTTCCGTGGTATCGACTCCCACATGAGTTTTGTAATGCTAAACGATCTCGCTCCGAGATGCGAGACACACCGAACCGAGCCGGATCCGAGGGGTACCATTTCCTATATTTTCCTTCAATAAAAATATAATATGGAACTATGTAAACTCATGTTTACAAATCGGTACGAGCTACAAATCCGTCGTCATTTACAGTCGTACAGACGTAAGAGCATGAGGGGAGTCGACGCACATCGTTTGGAGATACAAAACGCGACGAGGGCGACGCTACTCGAGGGTCATCCTATCTCGATCGAGGCTCGATGGCGGCCCGTTCAATGCTTGATCGACCAGTATACTTTTCTCGCTGCATGAACCTCCTCAAACACTGATGAGCAGTACCCCTCGGTACGCACCCGCGTCCGAACTGGCAGCACGGATACGGGACGGTGACGTCTCGCCGCTCGAGGTCGTCGACGCGTCTTTAGCACGTATTGACGACCGGAACGACGACGTGAACGCCTTCATCACGGTAGCGCCCGACCACGCCAGAGCGCAGGCTCGTGAGGCCGAGCGGGCGCTCGAACGTGGCAACGACGTCGGGCCGCTCCACGGCGTCCCGATCGCGCTCAAGGACCTGACCGGTTTTCGCGAGGGGATCCGCCACACGTTCGGCTGTCGGGCGTTCTCCGAGAACGTCGCCACACATACCGCCGCGTTCGTGCAGCGACTCGAAGAGGCCGGCGCGATCGTCGTCGGGAAGACCAACACGCCGGAGTTCGGTCACCGGCCAGTGACGGACAACCTGCTCGTCGGGCCGACGTCGACGCCGTTCGATCCGACACGCAACGCCGGCGGCTCCTCGGGCGGGAGCGCGGCCGCCGTGGCCGATGGGATGGTCGCGATCGGCCAGGGAAGCGACGCCGCAGGCTCCGTTCGGATTCCGGCGGCGTGCTGTGGCGTTTACGGGCTGAAACCCTCGTTCGGTCGGATTCCCAAACCGGCACGGCCGAACCCGTTCCAGTACCACTCCCCGTTCATCGATAAGGGCGTCCTGACGCGGTCGGTCGCCGACGCCGCGATCGCCCTCGAGGTCATGGCCGGCCCACACCCGCGCGATCCGTTCTCGCTCCCGGCGAGCGACTCGAACTACCGCAGAGCCCTCGACCGGCCGCTCGACGACTGGTCGATCGCCTACAGCCCCGATCTCGGTGCGTTCCCGGTCGCCGGAACCGTTCGCGAGCGGATCGAGAACGCTCTATCGGCGTTCGAACGGGAGGGTGCGACCGTCGACCGCGTCGACGTCGATCTCGGCGCTCCGCTCGACGAACTCGCCGAGAAGACGCGCTTCGGGCTGATGCAGGCGTTCTCGGCCAAGATCGCGGATTCCATCGAACGACGACACGGAATCGACTTCCTCGGTGATGCGGCCGACGACGTCCCGGCGTCGTTTCGCGACCGGATCGAGGCCGGGCGACGCTTCTCGCCGGTCGACATCGGACGGATGAATCAGGTTCGGACCGTGCTGTTCGACGGCATTCAGGACGTCTTCGACGACTACGACCTCCTCGTCACGCCGACGCTATCGAGACCACCGCTTCGAAACGACTCGCTCGAAGACGTCGGCGTCGACGGGGAGCCGGTCGATCCGCGGGCGGGGTGGCTACTAACGTGGCCGATCAACATGACCGGCCATCCGGCCGCGTCGATCCCGGCGGCGTTCCTCGACGAGGGCCCCATCGGCATGCAGCTCGTCGGCCCGCGATTCGGCGACGAGGCGGTCCTCGCCGCGAGTGCGGCGTTCGAACGACGACGGCCATGGGCCGACGCCTACCGGACGAAACCCGACGCCTGAGCGATCCTAGGCGAGCATCGAGTCGACGTCCCACTCGTCGATCGGCGTGAATCGCGAGGGATCGAGATCGAAGTCCCGGCCGAACGGAGCGTCGATGACGCTCCCGAACCGGAACCGCCCGTCTTCGACGGCCATCGTGACGAAGCCGTCCTCGTGACGACGGTAGAGGTCGCCGTGGGCCTCGAGAACTCGGGTCTGGAGATCCTCCGGAAGGAAACTCAACCCGCGGTAGTAGTGGTGCCCGTTGCGCTCGATGTGGTCCAGCCCCATCGTCCCCATCACGGCGAGGTCCTGAAGCAGTTCGATCGGCCCGATCGTCGTCAGGTCCTCGCCGCTCATGAGGTACTCGCCGCCGTCCTCCCGACGGCGCTTCTCGATCAGGCAGGCGTTGATCACGCCCTTGAAGACGCCCTTGCAGTTCTTGTGGCTCGTCCCCGCGTAGCCACACTCGAGGGCGCGCCCGGCGCTGTCGAGGTCGTCATCGGATTCGTCGATGATGATCGGCGGGCGTCCCTCCCAGTCGGTCAGCACGTCGCGGGTTTCGTCAGTTAGCGCCGCCGCCCGGGGAAGGGGCTGTTCGACGTACGCGACGTGATCGACGACCGGCGCGAGGGCGGAATTGGTCGCGTGGCGCTCCCACTGGTCCTTGAACGCACGGACGGTGTCGTACTGTTCGTTGGCGTCGAGCGTACACTGATAGGACTCGAGCGAACTCGCCTCGAGGACGGCACCAATCCGTGCGAGGCGATCCGCGTCGCGCTCCGCATCGGCCGAGAGCTTGATCTTGAAGTGGTCGATCCCCTGCTGTTCGACGTACGCCGAGAGCGCCTGCGGGAGGCCGTCGTCAAGACGGTCGGTCTCAGGTATCTCGTCGGGTTCGAGCGGATCCGAAAGGCCGACCGTGTGACGAACTGCGGCCTCGCGGGTCGGCTCGTCGGGCAGATCGGTCGCGAGGGAGACGCCGTCGAGTTCGTCGTAGATCCGGCCGGGTTCGACGCCCAATACGCCGCTACGGACCGCCTCGGCGAACGTGATTTCGTGATGGCGACAGAACGCGTCGATCACCGCCTGCTCGACCATGCTCACGCCGTAAGCCCACAGCAACGGCGGGTGTGACGTCCCGGCGGCCCACGCCCGCTGGCGCTCGAAGAGGTCGTACCAGAGGTCGAAGACGGTCGGCGACGGCTCCTGTCGCAGGGCGTTCTCGGTCGCAGCCCGAAAGACGTCGAGAAGGGCCGTCGTCGCCTCGGCGAGCGAGAGGTCGGGCTCCTTGAGGAACCACATCGGGGCCATTCCGACCATCGAGAGCCCGGTCGCCTCCTCGCCGTCGATCTCGAGGGTGAGTTCGAGGAAGTGGTGAGGTCCTTCGGTCGCGACGACGTTACCGAAGTAAAACGCCATTCGCTTGTCAAGATCACTCACGTACCGCTCCGCTCGCTTCACGCTGATTTCCATATGATCAAGGCGGATGTCCGGCGAGATAAGTGTAGGTGGTCACTTCCGGCGGAGGCTCGGGGGTGCCACAACGTTGAAGACGGCAGTGACGAGAGGGTGGGTGATGGACGGCTTTCGAGCGAACCTCGACGGGTACTACGACGTGGGCGATCAGCTCCCGCGACACCTCCGCGAACGGGCCGAAACGCGGTTCGAAGCCACACGGGAGCGAAAGGACGCGATCCGATCGGTGACCGATCACGAGCGCCGCGTCGAGCGCGTGCGAGCGGCGTTTCTGGACGCGCTGGGCGGGTTGCCCGACGAACGAACGCCGTTGTGTGCCGAGTGTACCGGAAGGGTGCGTCAGGAGGGGTATTCGGTCGAGAAGGTCGTCTACGAGAGCCTGCCGGGAATGCACGTGACGGGTAGCCTCTACCGGCCCGACGGCGACGGACCGTTTCCGGCCGTACTGTTCCTGTGCGGTCACGCCGCGACCGGCAAAGCGAGTCCGGCCTACCAGCGGGCCTGTATCGAACTCGCTCGAAACGGCTTCGTCGCGTTCGCGATCGATCCGATCGGACAGGGCGAGCGCATCCAGAGCTACGACCCCGAAACGGGCGAGATCGCCCGGATGAACCTCCGTGAACACACGTATCTCGGCCAGCAGTGTCAGGTCGCCGGGTCGAACCTCGCGCGATACTTCGTCTGGGACATGGTGCGCGCGCTCGACTACCTCGAAGGGCGCTCGGACGTCGACGAGGACCGACTCGGCGCGACCGGAAACTCGGGCGGCGGCATGCAGACGGGCTTTCTGCTGCTCGCCGACGACCGACTCGACGCGGCGGTTCCGTGTTGTTTCGTCACGTCCCGGGAGGAGTACATGAAGACCGGGCAGGCCCAGGACGGCGAGCAGATCCTCTTCGGAGCCATCGAACGGGGGATCGACTACGACGACTTCATCGCCGCGTTCGCGCCGAAACCCGTGCTGATCGGCTCCGCGCAGTCGGACTTCCTCTGTATCGAGGGGAGCCGAAAGACGCTCCGACGAGCGCGTGACGTGTACGAACTCTACGACCGCCCCGAGAACGTGGACCTCGCGGTCGCCGACGACACGCACGGCCTCTCGGCACCACTTCGAGAGGCGATGATCAACTGGTTTCGCAAGCACCTCCGTGGTGTGGCCCCGACGTTCGAGACGGAGGAGCCACCCGTCGAGGACGAGGCGACGCTCCTGTGTACCGAAGTCGGGCAGGTCCACGGCGAGTACGAGGACGAGACTCACGTCGTCGAGTGCAACCGCGAGTTCGTTCACGAGCGCTATGATAACGCCGGGAGCGCACCCGCAGTCGACGACCGCGACGCGTACGCGGAATCGATCCGCGAGACCGTCATCGAGCGGTTCGGCCTCGCGAGACCGGCCTCCGAACCCCATCCGCGCCGCATCGAGGCGGAGATCGACGAGGTGGCCGGCGTTCGCTGGGAGAAGGTCTTCTTCTACGCCGAACCCGACGTGCTCGTCGCCGGCATCGTCGCCGTCGCTCTCGAACCGCCCGAGCGAACCGTCCCGACGCTCGTCCTGTCGGATCACGGTACCGAGGAGTTCGAGGCTTTTGAGGAACGGATCGCGGCCCACGCCCGCGAGCGGGGGATCGCGATGGCGTTCGATCCTCGCGGCGTCGGTGCCGTCCGGTCACGGGCCGTGAACACGCTGCTGGCCAACGGCGGCGAGTACTTCGACTACCACGGGACGGAGTACAAACTGACGAGCGACGCGCTCATGTTAGGGACCTCGCTGTTCGGGATGCGCGTGTTCGACGTCCTCCGCGCACGCACGTACCTCGAACGACGCGTTCAGGATCACGATGACCTCGACCGTGTGGACGGCTATGCGCTCGACGGGACCGGTGTCGGTTCGCTGCACGCGCTCGTCGCCGCGGCGGCCGACCCGCAGTTTCGCCGGATCCACGCCGCGGACGTCCCGGCGGGGTTCTACGAGATCGCCACCGCAACCGAATACGAGATCGACTTTCGCCTCGTTGTCCACGGTATCGTCGGAGAGTGCGACGTGCCACAGCTCCTGCCGGCACTCGAAGAGCGCGACCTGACCTGGGAACGGACGGACCCGAGTCGATTTCGGTAGGCTGATCCCCGGACTGCAACCGTCGTGTACCGAGGTACGTAGTTTGCGACCCGTAGGCCATTTTTTGCATTATTATAATCTACGAAACCAGTCGTATTTTTCATGCCGGGGGTCGATGGGGGTGTATGAGCGAAACCGATACTTCGACCGAATGGCTCGCCGGGACTGCGAGGGCGGACATCACGCCGTCCGAACCGATGCGGATGGCGGGCTACGGGGCCCGCGAGGAGCCCGCCGAAGGGACGTTAGAGCCGTTGCATGCGAAGGCCATCGCCCTCGAAGACGAGCGAGGAACGCGGTTCGTCGCCGTCGGCGTCGAGGTGCTCGCGATCTCGCGACCGCTGCATGCGGAGGTCGTGGCCGCCTGTGCGGACCGCTACGACCTCCCCGCATCGCATCTCCTGTTGAACGCTTCACACACCCACTGTGGCCCGGTGTACCGGGAGCGAAAGACCGAGGTGTTCTCCCTGAACGACGAGGAGCGCACCCGGGCCCGTGAGTATCGGTCGTTCCTCGTCGAAACGCTCGTCGAGGTCATCGGCGAAGCCCTCGGGGACCTCGCTCCTACGTCGCTCGCGTACAGCCACGCTCGCTGCGGAATCGCGATGAACCGGCGTCTTCCCCTGGAGGAGGGGATCGGCTTCCAGCCGCATCCGGACGGTCCGGTCGATCACGACGTGCCCGTCCTCGCCGTCGAATCGCCGGACGGCGAGACGCTTCGAGGCATTCTCTTCGGTTACGCGTGTCACCCGACGAGCCTGTTCATCCGCGAGTGGAGCGGCGACTGGGCGGGATACGCCATGAACCATCTCGAGGAGGTGTACCCCGAGGCGACTGCCGTTTTCATTCAGGGCTGTGGCGGCGATCAGAAGGCCTACCCCCAGCGCGATCTCGAACTCACGAAACACTACGGGACGTCGCTCGCGACGGCGGTTCGCGGTGCGCTCGTCGCAAAGCGCCGGACGGTTCACGGCCCGCTTCGCTGCGTGAAGGCGGAGGTCGACCTCGAGTTCGAGGAACCGCCGTCCCGGGCTGAACTCGAGGAACAACTGGAGTCCGAGGAGCGCTACGAGCGCCGCCACGCCGAGCACCTGTTGGGGGAACTCGACGAGCACGGCGAACTGCCGCGCACGCACCCCTATCCGATCCAGGCGATCGGGTTCGGCGACGATCTGACGATGGTGGCGTTGACGGGCGAGGTGCTCGTCGGCTACTCGCTGAAACTCAAAGAACGGCTGTCCGGGCCACTATGGGTCGCCGGCTACTCGAACAACTACATGACGTACATCCCGACGGTCGAGGACCTCTACGCCGGCGGCTACGAATCGGATCGGTTCGTCCACCTCACCGAACTGCCCGCGAAGTTCGACCACAGCGTCGAGGATCGGGTCCTCTCGACGGCGACGGCGCTGGCTCGCCGCGTCGGCCCGCCGGACGAACGCTAACGGTGGGTTCGCGTTCAGATCGGTTCCGGCGCCCGTGGTCACTACGATTCCATCGAAGTCCGGGCGGATCCCTTGGGCGTGCCCGAAGGGGCCTCGTTCGCGACCTCGTCACCACCAGTCGTTCTGGTAGGTCTCCAAGTCCGTGACGCCGCCGTCATGAAGGTCGTCGACGGCGTGGAACTCCGAGAGGCGCACCCGAAGGCCGTCGATCGGGCCCTGAACGATCGTATCCGTGTTCCAGACCTTACAGCCGTGGATCCGGACGTTCGAGAGCGCGCCCACCGAGGGCTGGTCGCCCTCCGGCGTGTGCTCGATGAACGCGCGCGGTTCGTCGCCGTCCGCGACGTCGAACGCACAGTCGCTGAAGTCGATGTACCGGACCGACGACGTCTCCGAAAGGATCCGACACTCGACGAACGTATCGAGACCCCGTGCAGTGCAGTCGCTGAAACTGACGTTCTCGATCAGGTCGTCGCCCCACGTCCAGAGGACGACTGCCGCCGGGATCCGTTCGTCGTGGTCGGGGTAGCGCGGCCCCATTGTACACGAGTCGACGCGGCCGTTCCGGATCTCGCCGGTGAACGCCGAGAACGCGATCGTATCGACGTCACAATCGGAGATGCGAAAGCCGTCGACCTCCTGGAGAATGCCGATGCGCCGAACCGAACAGCCGTGAACGGCGACGTCGGTGATGCCGCCGCGGACGCCGTGGATCGCCAGGTGTTCGTCCATTCGGCAGTCGATGAAGTTCAGGTTGTGGCCGCCGGTTCCCCCCTCGCCGATGCTCGGGGCCGCCTGGATGCCCGGGCCGTTCACGTTGTCGTAGGTCGAACAGCGGACGACGTCGACGTGTCTGCAGGTACCGCGAAGGGTGATGCCGTCGTAGCCGGTGTTGCGGGCGAGGCAGTCGACCATCTTCGAGCGCGTACAGTCGGTGAAGACCATCCCGTAGCGCCAGTCGACGTTCTCGACGGTGATCGAGTCGAACAGCGCGTTGTCGACGGTGTGAAGCCAGACCGGGCCCCACCGAATGTCGTCCTGGGAACTGTCGACGCCTTCGAAGTCGATGTGACCGCCGCGAACCGTGATGTCGTGATTGCCGTTCTCGTGGTCGTCGTTCGTGATGAGTGCGGCGCCGCCGTGGAATACCTCGGTGTCCGACTCGTTCATCGTGGACGTGATCGTGACGCCGTCGAGGATTTCGAGCGTGAACTCGCTGGGAAGGTAGACCGTTCGATTCCACTCTCCCTCGTCGCCGTAGACGACGACCTTGTTGTGGCCCTCGGCGTCGGCTTCATCGACGGCGCGTTGTACCGCAGCGGCACCGTCCGCGACTTCGACGTAGCGGACGTTGGTGATCACGTCATCGTCCGCGGCGTTCAGGACGCCGTTCTCGATGGAGAGGTTCTCGCCCGAGAAATCGACGATCGGTTCCGAGCCGCCCATCTCGATAGCACCCAGATCGTGCAGAGCGTGTCCTTGGGCGTCGACGTCCCGATTCCACGGGTGCGATCGGGAGTTCTGTCCGGTATCAGCGGTCCCAGTGCCGGTCAGAAACCCCATACCGGCGATTCCAGCGGCCGCCATCACCGCCCGTCGGCCGAGTGGCGCCGCAGGTGGTGATCCGGTCGGCGTCTCGTCTGTTAGCTGTTCGTCCCTGGTTCTGGACGACTCGTCCGACTCGGACGAGTCGCCGTCTCGACTACTGGTCATAGCCAATGTCAACAACGACCACGGTATCTAAATAATTTTAGTACTAGTATATATCAATTTTAACTGAATACGAACAAGGTAGCGTAGTATTTCATAACGACTGCGTACTGTCACAATACTTATCATGCGGCTTTCTGTTGATCACGTGTAATGGAACGGATCGGAATCCTCGGCCGCGGGTTCATGGCGAGGGTCCACGCCCAGCGATACGGTCGGATCGACGGCGTCGACGTCGCGGCGGTCGCCTCGCCGGGTGGCCCGACCGCGTTCGCCGACGAGTACGCCGACGGTGCGGCGGTCTACGACGATGCCCCCGAGATGTACGACTCGATACCGCTCGACGCGGTGGACGTCTGTACGCCGACGCACACCCACCGCGAACTGGTCGTTCCGGCGCTCGACCGCGGGCTAGACGTGCTCTGTGAGAAACCCATCGCGCGGACGATGGCGGGTGCGCGAGCGATCGCCGACGCGGCCACGGACGCGGACGCGACGGTCGTTCCCGGACACACGATCCGGTTCTTCCCCGAGTACGCGAAAGCTCGCGATCGGGTCCAAGCCGGGGACGTCGGCTCGCCCGGGAACGTCAGAACGTTCCGCCAGTCGCCGTTCGAGGACCGGTCCGACTGGTTCGCGGACGACGAGAAGAGCGGCGGCGTCCTTCTGGATCTGGCGATCCACGACTTCGATTTCCTCCGGTGGACCGTCGGCGAGGTCGATCGGGTTTTCGCCCGCCGTCGGCAGTGGAACGCACACGAGTACGCGCTCGCGACCGTCCGCTTCGAGAGCGGCGCCGTCGGCCACGTCGACGCCCGCTGGCCCCGGCGTCCCGACCTGCCCTTCGTGACCCGCTTCGAGATCGCCGGCGATGGAGGTCTTCTCGAGTTCGACAGCGAGGACGCGACCCCGATCGAGGTGAGCAGCACGACGGCGGAGAAACTCGACCGGGACCCGATCGACGAACCCCTCGAAAAGGACCCGTACCTGCGCGAACTCGAGGCGTTCGTCGACTGCGTTCGGAGGGACGACGAGCCGGCGATCGCGCTCGAGGACGGCATCGAAACTCTGCGCGTCGCACTCGCCGCGCTCGAATCCGCAGAGCGCGGTGAGCCCGTTCGTCCCGCGGAGGTGAGGGCGTGATCCGGATGGGGCTGCTCTCGACGGCCCACGTCCACACGGGCGGGTTCGCGTCGCGACTCGCGGCCGCCGAGGGCGTGGAGTTCGTCGGCGTCACCGATGACGACGCGGCGCGCGGTCGCGAGGCGGCCGCAGAACACGAGACGACCTTCTACGAACCGGCGGCCCTCGTCGAGCACGTCGACGCCGCCATCGTCTCGTCGACCAACACGACCCACCGTCGATGGGTGGAACTGGCGGCCGACGCGGGCCTCGACGTGCTCTGTGAGAAGCCGCTGGCGACGACGATGGCCGACGCACGGGCGATCGTCGACGCCTGCGAGGCGGCGGGCGTCCGGCTGGGGCTCTGTATGCCGCTCCCGTTCAGCGTCCCCGCACGGCGGGCGAAGGCGGCGTTCGACGCCGGCGAGATAGGCGAGTTACGCGTTGCCGTCGGGACGAACCGCGCCTGGTTGCGCGATCGTCACCTGACGGGCTGGTCGGCCGATCCGGAACACGCGGGCGGCGGCGCGGCGATGGATCACACGGTCCACATCGTAAACCTCGTACGCTGGATCACGGGCGAGGAGGTCGTCGAGGTCTCCGCCGAACTGTCGACGATGCACGACGGCCTCGCCGTCGAGGACGTCACCGTCCTCTCGATGGAGCTCTCGGACGGCAGCGTGTTCACGCTCGACGGCTCGTGGGATCGGCCCGACGACTGGGACTACTGGGGCGACGCGACGCTGAACCTGATTGGAACTGAGGGCGAGATCGCACTCGACTGTTTCGACCAGACGCTCAAGCGGACTCGCGAGGGCGAGGGGGTCGACGGCGTCTACTGGGGGTCGATTCCGGACGACGGGCTTCTCCGGGACTTCCTCGATGCGATCGAGGACGACCGGCCGCCGCTCGTCTCGGGCGAGGACGGCCTTCGGGAGACGGCCGTCGTCCTCGCGGTCTACGAGTCCGACGAGCGGGGCGAACCGGTCGCGGTGGAGTACTGAGCGGACGGGGCCGCGGCGAGTAGCTTTTTGTATCGGTCCGACGATGGTTTCCTCGATGGTTCCAGACACGCCGGTCCGCGTCGGTATCGTCGGACTCGGCACGATCGGCCGAATCCACGCGGAGCGAATCGACACGCTCGGCGGCGAACTCGCGGGTGCCGACCTCGATCCCGCTGCCAGAACGGACTTCGAAATCGAGTTCGACGCCCCGACCTATCCCGACCACGACGCGTTGCTCGAATCGGGCGTCGACGCCGTGATCGTCGGCGTCCCGAACGGCGTTCACGAGACGGTCGCGGTCGATGCACTTGAGGCCGGCGTCGACGTCCTCCTCGAGAAGCCGCTCGCCCACACGGTCGAGAGCGCAGAACGGATCGCCGCCGCCGCCCGCGACGCCGAGGGGTTCTGTACGGTCGGGTTTACGATGCGCCACTCGGCCCAGACCGAGCGCGTCAGGGCGCTTCGCGAGGTGGGGGCGTTCGGCTCGATCTCGCACATTGAGGTGACCTACCTGCGACGGGGCGGCGTCCCCGGCAGCGGCGACGGCTGGTTCACGGATCCGGACCTCGCCGGCGGCGGCGTGTTGATGGATCTCGGCGTCCACGTCATCGACCTCGCGCTCCACGTCCTCGGGCATCCCGACATCGTGGAGGTGAGCGGGACCACGCGCTCCGAGTACGGCGAGTACGCCGTCGACGATTCGGCGACGGGACTGCTCCGGACGGCCGACGGCCGGACGATCGCCATCGACACCGCCTGGCACGGGACCTGCGAGCCCGAGCGGGCGTGTGTCGTCCGGGGCACCGACGCCGGTGCGGCGTTCGAGATCGGCGGATCGGAGCTATCGCTCGTGAGCGCGGACGCCGCGGAGCCCGTCGAAGTCGTCTCAGTCGACGAGACGGACATGCATCTCGCCGAGGACCGGACCTTCCTCGAGGCCGTCGCCGGTGAGCGCGACCCACCTAACGGAATCGTCGAGGAGGCGCTGTCCGTCCAGCGCGTTATCGAGACGCTCTACGAGTCGGGTACGTCCGGGACGGCGGTTCGTCTCGACTCGCCGGTCGCGGCCGCCGACGGTTCGGGTGCGAACGAATGAACGTCGATATCGGGCTCTGTACCGTCTCGAGCAAGGAGCGCGCCGTCGAGGCCGTCATCGAACTGGCCGCCGAGGCCGGCTACGACGGCGTCGAACTCTGGGGACGCGATCACGTCGGCGACGGTTCCGTGGACGACTGTCGTCGGATCGTCGACGCGGTCGACGCGAACGGGCTCGGAATTCCCGTCTATGGTTCGTACCTCCGCTGTGGAACCGACGAGTTCGACGACAGGGTGGAACACGAACTCGCGATCGCGGGGCGACTCGACGCCGACCTGATCCGCGTCTGGGCCGGCCGGCAGGAGTATGAGGACCACGATGCCGAGCACTGGAACCGGGTCGTCTGTGATCTCGAACGCCTGACCGACCGGGCGGCCGCGTACGGCGTCGGTGTCACGGTCGAGAAGCATGCGGGCACGCTGACTGACACCCTAGAAGGGGCTCGACGACTGATCGAGGCGGTCGACGACGAACACTGCGGGCTCAACTACCAGCCGGGGTTTTCGGTCCCGAAAGACGAGATCGAACGCGAGGCGACCGAACTCGCACCCCGCTCGAACAACCTCCATCTCCAGGCCGTCCGCGAGTGCGGCGAGAGCCGTCGTTGTCCGCTCTCGGAGGCGTTCTACGACCTCGAGACCGTCCTCGCGCCGTTCCTCGACGCCGGGTTCGACGGCTCCGCGAACGTCGAGTTCGTGACTGACGAGCGGCCGTACCCGGCCGCGATCGAGGCCGACCGTCGGTATGTAGCGTCGATCCTGCAGGCCGACTCCCACGAGCGAGCGCACACCCGTTGAGTGGCGGCCGTCAACAGCGAGAAGATCTCTCGACGACGTGCCTCGAGGTCCCACAGCGGGCACTGGACGGCGATTTCCTGCCAGTAGGGCCGAGCAGCGCCCGGTCGGCGGTGACCTCCGAGAGGCGCTCGGGTGGGGCGGAGGATTTAGGGTCTCACCCGTGAAGGGGTGAGTCATGTCGCCCGAGCTGTGCATCGAGAACGCGCGTATCGTCGACGGAACGGGCGCGCCCTGGTTTCGGGGCGCGGTCGGCGTCGAGGACGGAACGATCACCCACGTCTGCAGGGAACGTGAACCCGAGTTCGACGCCGCGGTCCACGTCGACGCCGCGGGGAGCGTCGTCTGTCCCGGCTTCGTCGACGCCCATTCGCATTCGGATCTGGAGCTGTTCTCGGATCCGACGCTCGCGCCGAAGACGCGCCAGGGAATTACCACCGAAATCCTCGGCCAGGACGGCTTCTCGATGGCGCCGCTCTCCGACGCCGACGACATCGAGGCATGGCAGGGGTACGTTAGCGGCCTCGCGGGTCGCCTCGAACGCGAGTGGTCGTGGCGCTCGGTGGCCGACTATCTGGACGCGATCGACGACGCCGGCGTCGCGCCGAACGTCGCGACGCTGGTCGGCCACGGGACGGCCCGCTACGAGGTCCTCGGGATGGACGACGTCGAACCGACCGACGCCGAACTCGAGGAGATGGCCTCCGTGGTCGCCGAGGGGCTGGCCGACGGCGCGGTGGGGTTCTCGAGCGGGCTCGTCTACACGCCGCAGGTGTACTCGAGTACCGCGGAGGTGTCGCGTCTCGCCGCCGAACTCGAACCGTACGGCCGCCCCTTTGTTGCCCACATCCGAAGCGAGGGCCGGTGGATCTGGGAGGCGATGGACGAGTTCATCGACATCGGCGCCGAGTACGACGTCCCGATCCACCAGTCACACTTCAAACTCACCGGCAGCGGGCAACGGGGCAAGGTCGAACGCGTGCTCGAACGGGTCGAACTCGCCCGCGAGCGCGGCGTCGACATGACGGCCGACCAGTACCCCTACACCGCCGGCAGCAGCATGTTGACGTCCTTGCTTCCCCCGTGGATGCAGTCGAAGGGGGCAGACGAGATGCGCGCGGCGCTTGCCGATCCCGAACAGCGCGAGGCCGTTCGACGGGACATCGAGGAGTGGCGCATCGACGGCTGGGAGAACGTCGGGGGAAAGACCGGCTGGGATCGCGTCGAGATCACGAACCTCGCCTCCGAGGAGTACCGCGCCGACGCGGGAAAGGATCTCGCGACCGTCGCGAACGAGCGCGACAGCGACCCCGCAGAGGTGCTCTGTGACGTCCTGCTCGCGGAGGACCTCGATGCGGCCATGATCGCCCACGGCATGATCGAATCGGACGTCCGGGAGATTCTCCGAAGCGACCGCGTGGCGGTCGGGACCGACGGACTGTTCGGTTCGCGACCCCACCCTCGCGTCTACGGGTCGTTCCCGCGCGTCCTGTCGCACTACGTCCGCGAGGAGGGCGTGCTCTCGATCGAGCGGGCCATCTACAAGATGACGGCGCTGCCCGCACGGATCCACGGCCTCGACTCGAAGGGGGTCGTTCGGCCGGGGCTGGACGCCGATCTGGTCGTCTTCGATCCCCACGTCGTCGCCGACCGGGCGACCTTCGACGACCCGCGCCGGTACCCGCGGGGCATCGAACACGTGTTCGTCGACGGGACGGCCGTCGTCCGAGACGGCGCCGTCACTGACGCCCGCCCTGGCTCCGCCATTCGTGCCTGACCCGATTCACGACGATAGGCGTCCGACTACGTCGCCCCGACGGCCGAAAGAACGTTAGTGTCCCGCGAGAAGTACCGGATGACAATGCGCACGGTACGATTCAGCGACCCGTCCGGCTACGCCCGAACGGGTGAATGGACCGACGACGGCATCGAGACCACCGACCGGACGTACGACCCCAACGAGGTGTCGCTTCTGGCGCCGACCGAACCGACGAAGGTCGTCTGTCAGGCCGGCGGCTACATGGACCACCGCGAGGAGTCGGGCCTCGAGGACCGCCCCGAGCGCCCCGAACTGTTCTTGAAGACGCCCAACTGCGTCTCCGGGCACGGCGACGCCATCGAACTGCCGCCGGGCCGTGACCTCGTCGAGTTCGAAGCGGAGTTCGGCATCGTCATCGGCGAGCAGTGTCGCGGGGTTTCGCAAGAAGACGCGATGGACGTCGTCGCGGGGTTCACCTGCGTCAACGACGTTTCGAACCGCGACGACCAGCGCGAGGAGCGAAACTGGGTCCGCGGGAAGGCCTTCGACGGCTCGCTCCCGATGGGGCCGGTCGTCGCCACGCCCGACGAGGTGCCCGAAGACGCGACGCTCACCCTCCGGCACAACGGCGAGGTGAAACAGGAGACCACCCGCGAGATGATGATCTTCTCCGTCGAGGAACTCGTCGCGGACGTCTCGGAACTGATCACGCTCGAGGCCGGTGACGTCATCGCGACGGGGACGCCGTTCGGGCCCGACGCGCTCTCCGAGGGCGACACCGTCGAGGTCGACTTCGAGGGCGTCGGCACCCTCGAAAACCACGTCACGAGCCGATGACGGACCGGAACACGATCTACGACGAACTGGGCGTTCCGTCGGTCGTGAACGCGACCGGCACCAAGACCCGCATCGGCGGGACGCTCATCCGCGAGGAGGCCCGCGAAGCGATGGACCGGGCCGCGGAGGCGTTCGTCCGCCTCTCGGACCTGCAGGCCGCCGCCTCCGAGCGGATCGCCGACGTCACGGGAGCCGAGGCGGGTTACGTGACCAACGGGGCGAGCTCCGCGCTCGCACTTGCCGCCGCGGCGTGTATCGCGGGCGACGACCTCGAAACGATGGCGAGGCTCCCCGACACTGAGGGGATCCCCGATGAGATCGTCATGGCGCGCACCCATCGAAACGGCTACGACCATGCGCTCCGCCTCTCGGGCGCCGAGATCGTCGACGTCGGCGCGAACGACTACCACCTCGGGACCGGCTCGGAGAACACCGAGCCCTGGGAGATCGCCGAAGCGATCACCGAGGAGACGGTCGCCGTCGCCTACATGCAAAAGCCGTTCACGCGACCGCCGCTCCCCGAGATCGTCGAGATCGCCCACGAGCACGACCTCCCGGTGATCGTCGACGCGGCAGCGGAACTACCGCCGACGAGGAACCTGCGGACGTTCGTCGAGCAGGGCGCCGACCTCGTCGCGTTCAGCGGCGGCAAGGCGATCCGCGGGCCGCAGTCGTCGGGCATCCTCGCCGGGCGCGAGGCCCTCGTCAGGTCCGTCGCGCGCCAGCACCTCGACATGCACGCCGAGAGCTCCGTCTACGAGCCGCCGGAGGCGCTCGTCGACGCCGACGGGCTTCCCGGGGTCCCCCGACAGGGGATCGGCCGATCGATGAAGGTCGGCAAGGAGGAACTCGCCGGCCTGCTCGCCGCGCTCGACGCGTTCATCGAGGAGGACGACGAGGCCGTCCTGGGCGAGTGGCACGAGCGCGCAGAACGGATCGCCGCCGCGCTCGAATCCGTCGATAGCCTCGAGGTCGAACTCGCCAACGCGGCGAAGACCGACGCCGTCTCGACCGTCGCCGTCACCGTCGGCGAGGACGCCCCGTTGACCGCCGCCGAACTCGTTCTGTCGTTGCGCCGGGAGAACCCGCGGGTGTTCGTTGGCGCCGACGACGTCCACCGGTCGCGGTTCACGATCAATCCCCGGTGTCTGCCCGACTCCGAGGTCGACTACGTCGTCGATCGGATCGTCGCCCACCTCGAACGCTGACCGACTGAACACTTCGTCAGAGATCGTTTCTACGGCAGCCAGTGGGAGAAAAACGACGAGAAGTTGACCACAGCGCGCCGTGGCTGGCGATTTCGGCCCATATCGTTAAGAGGAGCTACCGAGAATCGGATGCATGAAGGTGCTGGTAACCGGAGCGAGCGGCGTCGTCGGGCGGGCGATCCTCGACGAACTCGGCGACGGGGACGCCTACTCGTTTACGGCGCTGGACATCGAGGACCACCCCGACCCCGACGTCGAGACGATCCGAGCGAGCGTCACCGACTACGACGCGATCCGGCCCGCGTTCGACGGCGTCGATGCGGTCATCCACCTAGCGGTGTACGCGCCGGGGTTCGTCGACGAGGACTGGGACCGGATCATGGCGGTGAACGTCGACGGGACGCGAAACGTCCTCCGGGCGGCGAGGGAGGCCGAGGTCGACACCGTGATCTTCGCGTCGACGAACCACGTCGTCGGGATGTACGAACGGGAGTTCTCGCCGGAGATCTACGATCCGGCCTTCGAACTGTCCGTCGACCACACCGACCCTGTCCGACCCGATTCGACCTACGGCGTCTCGAAGCTCTGCAACGAACACGACGGTCGGTTCTTCGTCGAGACGAACGAGTACCCGAAACGGTTCTACGCGCTTCGGATCTGCTCGGTCCGCGACCCCGAGTACGACCACCCGTACGGCGACGCCGAGAAGGGGGTGGACGACGGCCGGTGGGAGCGAAACAGCGAGGAGTACGAACGACAGGTCGCCCGACTGAAGGCGACGTGGTTCTCCCGACGCGATCTGGGAGGAATGATCGACCGACTGCTTGCCGACGAGTCCGTCACCTTCGACGTCTTCTACGGCGTCAGCGACAACGACGGGCGCTGGTTCGACATCGACCACGCACGAAGCGTCCTCGGCTACGACCCCGAGGACGACGGGGCGGAGTGGGACGGCCCACCGACGCCGTAGCGGTCGTCTATCGGGTAGGGAATGGGGAGCCGGAAACACGCTTGATCGCCGTGTCATCGCATCATTTCCCGGTTCCGACGAGTCCGTACGTGAGAATCACCGGACGAACGTCGGGAAAAACTCGGAAGAAGCGTCGGCAGAATTCGATCAGTACGAGAACAGTCCCTCGGCGAGGGCGGGCGTGAGGTCGCCGCCGTATTCGGAGACCTCGAACGCCTCAACGTACTCGATCTCCTGGGCACGGTCGGATCCGTAACGCTCGGCCAGCAGGTCGCGGAACCGATCGGCCGTGGTTCGCATCTCTTCGAGCCCCCCGATCGGATCGGTGGCGAGCCACTCGCGACGCGCGTCGGGCTCGTCGGGAACCGATTCGAGGATCCCCTCGGTGTAGGGGAGCCACTCGTACATCTGGGACTCGTGACGATCGAGTGCGTCGTACTTCCGTTCGACCTGTTCGTCGTCGATCGGGACGATCACGTCGGGATCGAACGGATAGGGGCGCTCGAACCCGTCCAGCACGTAGGAGAAGACCGGGTTATACTCAAGGGCCGGGACGTTCGGGCAGACGTTCGGCACCATGACCATGTAGGCGGCGTCGCGGACCAATTGTGAGGTGTAGCGGTGGTCCGGGTGGTAGTCGTTCGTCCGGTGGGTGAGGACGACGTCGGGTTCGAACTCGCGGATCAGCTGGATGAGCGTCTTTCGGTTCTCCAGGGCCGGTCTGAGTTCGCCGTCGGGGACATCGAGGACGTCGTATTCGATGCCGGCGACCGCCGCGGCCGCCGCCGCTTCCTCGCGTCGTCTCCGCACGAGTTCGTCGCCGGCCTGTTCGTGGTGGCCGCCCCGGCCGTCGGTCATTGAGACGAATTTGACGTCGTGGCCGGCCGCCGCGGCCGTACAGGCGAGCCCGCCCGCTCGAATGTCCGGATCGTCAGGGTGTGCACCGATGACGAGGAGTCTGTAGGGCATGCCCCGAGACGCACTCCCGGATACCGAAAAGCTTCCGGCCGGTGTCGTATCGTCCGTCGCGTTCAGCGGTCGACGCGGACCGGCTTTCCGGTCTCGGCGGACTCGTAGGCGGCCTCGACGACCGCGACGGCTTCGAAACCCTCGTCCGGCGTCGTCATCGGATCGCGGTTGTCGCGAACGGCGCCAACGAAGTCGTCGATCAGCGCCTCCGTCGTGTTCGTCCCGTGGAAGACGCGGTTGACGCCGGCGTCCGGCCCGGATGCGGACGTGTGAACGATCGACTGATCCGTGTAGTCGACCGCCACCGTCCCGTCGCTGCCGGTCAGTTCGACGGTGGCGTCGCCCCACGTGTGCCACGCATCGGGCTTGCTCCAGGAGCCGTCGAGGAGGAACACCGTTCCGTCCGAGAGCTCCATCGAGAGGACGTTTGCGTCCTCGACGGGGATGTCGTGAAAGCGCGTATCGATCTCGGCGTACACCTCGACGACGTGCTGGCCGGTAAGATGGGCGACGAGGTCGACGACGTGGACCGTGTGGTCCATGACGGCACCGCCGCCGGACAGGTAGGGATCGACGAACCAGCCGCCGGGCATTCGTCCCCGATTGGTCCCGGAGATCGACCGGATCGTTCCGATCCCGCCGGCTTCGAGTGTCTCCTTGGCCCGGCGAGCGGGTTCGCAAAAGCGAAGCGGCATCGCGACGCCGATCCGGACGTCCGACGCTCGCCACCGGTCGACGATGGCGCGTGCGTTCTCGACGGTCGTCGCGAGCGGCTTCTCACAGAGCACGTCGACGTTCGCCGCGGCCGCCCGGTCGATCCACTCGCGATGGTCGACGTTCGGCGAGCAGACGACGCCGGCGTCGATCCGTCTGAGCAACGCCTCGACGTCCTCGACGTACTCGGTCCCGTGGCGCTGTGCGGTTTCGCGCCCGCGCTCCGGGTCCTCGTCGACGACGCCCACGAACTCGACGTCCTCGCGGGCCGCGAGTTGTCCGGCGTAAGCGTCGGTGTGGACGTGCGCCGACGAGAGGACGCCGACCGAGACCGTCACGCGACCACCTCCTCGGGTCGGACGGGTTCGCCCCGCTCGGCAGAGCGCTCCGCGGCGAGCGCAAGGCGCAGCGATTCGGTCGCGTCCGCGACACCGACCTCGGGTTCGGTTCCCGACTCGAGACAGGCGATGAAGTGCTCGAGTTCGCGTCGATAGGCGTTTTTCGCGACCGGACGTTCGACGACCGCGTCGTCGGCCCACTCTCGATACGGCGATTCGTCCGCACTCGAGAGTTCGACCAGTCCGTCGTCGCCCGCGAACTCGAGTTCCGTCGTGAACGGCCGCGAATCGGGCTGACTCCACGAGGATTCGACGTAGCCGACGGCGCCGCTCTCGAATCGGAGCGTGACGAAACCGTGTTCAGCACTGGCATCGCGCCGCCGGCGCGCGAAGACCCGATCGACCTCGCCCCAGCACCAGCGCAGGTAATCGAGATCGTGGATCCCGAGGTCGACGAAGATCCCGCCGCTCTTCTCGCGGTCGGCGAACCAGTCGTCGGATCCCCAGTCGGGAAACGGCGAGAGTCGTCGCGCGCGAGCGACGCCGTGGGAACCGATCTCGAGGTCCTTGGCCGCCCTGTAGGCCTGATCGAACCGAACGACGTGACCCACCATGAACGTCAGGTCGGCCTCGTCGACGATGTCGGCGATCTTATGGGCTTCCCCGAGCGTTCCCGCGACCGGTTTCTCGACGAAGACGTCGACGCCCGCCTCCGCCGCGGTCCGAACGAGATCGAGATGAGTGTGCGTCGGCGTGCAGACGTCGAGATAGTCGATATCGGTCCGCTTGCACAACGTCGCGACGTCAGTATGGGCTGTAGCATCTAGTCCGAGTTCGTCGATGAACCCCTGCGGCCCGCTTCGTGAGGCGACGGCGGCGACCTCGACACCCATCCCTGCGTACTCCTCCGCGTGGGTACGGGCCATGAAGCCCGCTCCCGCGATACCAACTCGCATACTGAGAAAGCACACATCAGCGCGGTAATAAGCCTTTTGCGCAATAGTTCTTATGATCTAATTAATAGAAATATCGATGGGAGAACACTGAATCAGATGCGAGAATACGTTCGTTTCGTAACGGATTCAATATCGTTCTCCATAGAAGAGCCGTCGTTTGGAATAGCAAAACATTTATTTTATCTCGATTATACAAAGCATTTAACTACATGAATAAGGCGAAGAATCCGGTGCAGGCGGTTCAGCGGACCATCGATATCGTCGATTACCTTCGTAATACTGGCGGCGCACGCGTGACCGAGATCGCGGACGCAGTCGACGTCTCGAAGGGGACGGCACACTGCCATCTGGCCACGCTTGAGCAGAACGGGTACGTGATCAATGAGGGGAACGGGTACAAACTCGGCTTACAGTTCATCGACCTCGCCCACCACGCGAAGGCCCGAATCGATATCTACGACGTGACGACGACGGAAGTCGACGCACTCGCCGAGGAGTCGGGGGAGATGGCCCTGTTCACCGTCGAAGAGGGCGACGACGGCGTCTGTCTGTACGTCGCAAGAGGGGACGATGCGGTACGGACCGAGGTCTACGTCGGCTATCGAACCGGTCTCTATCACACCGCCGTCGGAAAGGCAATACTCGCCTTCCTCCCCGCCGAAAGGCGCGACACGCTCATCAACGGAATGAGGTTCGAGCCGATGACCCCGAACACGATCACTGACCCACGGACGCTTCGGGACGAACTCGAACGGATCCGCAAGGACGGGATCGCCTACAACCACGAGGAGACCATCAAGGGACTCGTCGGCGCCGGCGCGCCGATCCGAGACCAGAGTGGCACGGTCTATGGTGCGATCAGTGTCATCGGTCCGGCCCGGCGAATGAGCGACGAGCGGTTGACCAACGATATTCCGGAGATGATCCGGCGAGCGGTCAACATCGTCGAGATCAATATCACGTCGCTATAGGCGACTGATGCTTACAGGTTAAGTAGTCATATAGTATAGTTATATATTATACCTATGGAATATAGCTATACTGTCTGACTTAACTTTATACTCATGGCACGGCATTACTCCGGTTATGTTGACCTATACCCCGGTTTCGGAAGCGGGCGGAGTCGGCAAGACGACGACCGCAGCGACTCTCGCCGTTAGTCACGCGCGAGCGGGATACGACGTGCTGGCGATCGATATGGATACGCAAAACGGGAGCCTCACGTACTTCTTCGGACCCGATTACGACCGGGGGAACCCCGAGAGCGACAACTTGGTCCGCCATCTGGTCGGTCGACCGAACGGTGAATTCCAAGCGCTCACCCACGAAGTCGAACATGGCGTCGATCTGATCCCCTCACACAACATGCTAGAGGACATCCACGAGTTCCTGTTGAACGAGAAAAACCAGGCCGAGCGACTGGGCGAATCGTATAGCATGTATCACCAGCTCCATCGAGTCCTCCAGGAAGCGAACGTCCGTGAGAACTACGACGTCATCATCGTAGATTCGGCCGGGAAAGCCGGTCCGATCCTCTACAACGCGCTGGTTGCCGTTCGTAACGTCGTGATTCCGTTCGAGGCTACCGCAAAGGGACAAGAGTCCATCGAAGGACTCGACGATCTGGTCGATGGACTCGAGGGAAGTGTCGGGGCCGACGTCGGCGTTCTAGCCGTCGTTCCGATCGGGTATAAGGACACGCGTGACCAGCGAGAGATCCTCGGTGAACTGCGCGAAAGCGGGTTTGCAGTGCCGGTTGTCATCGGCGAGCGAGGGTCGCTGATCGAGGGCTGTTGGAAACAGCAATGCAGTCCCTACACCTACGTCGAGAACCACCGGAGTCGAAAACGGGAGTACGAGCTCGAAACCCTCGACCAGTTCGACGAGCTCGCTCGCCACTTGGAACGCCAAGCGAAACTCGAAACCTCGGAGGTGACGGCGTAATGGGACTCAAATCCGGTTCACGGGACGCAGGACTCGATGAAACGAACGACGACGAGGAACACCAACCGGATCGGAACACGACTGAGACGAACGAATCGAACTCAGCCAACGAGCAGTCCGATCAGGAACCCATCGCTAAATCGGAAGAACCCCTCGTGGATTCTTCTGCGAACTCCAACGCAAAATCGGATCAAACGGACGACCGACCCACGATAGACTCAATTCCGTACAAGTTACGTCGAAATAAGGTGAACGAAGGGCGCGACCAGGTTCCGTATTTCCTTCGGAAGGAGGTCATCAGCGCCGAAGGTGACCTCCAAGACACGCTCGAAGAAATGCTGGGTGAAACGGTCTATAAATCGGATTACAGGGAGGCAGCGATGGTCGTCGCACAGCGCAATCCGGAGTTCGTCGCCGAGGTGCTTCGAGAATGGGGATACGATCTCGAGGTCTAGCAAGTCACAAAGTACTAAACGAGAGTACGAGATGTCCACACCAGATGGTTTCTCAATGAGCCAAATGCGAGGGTTACGGACTGGCGAGCATCGACGATTTCCAGGTCGTTGAGACGCTCTAACAGCGGACCGTACACTCGGTAGTTCCAGCCTCCTTTGTGGTGTTCATCGATTCGGTAGCTCGGATCAATCGTTATCCACTATAGATAGATCTCTCAGATGTGAGGAATCGTCTCCATTTGCTTGATCGGGCCAACCCACACACCCCTTGTCCGACAAGTACACTCTGGATCCTCCAAGCCCTTCACTGAGTCCATTGATCGGCCCTGTTTTCGTTTCGACAGCGGCGCCGCTACGGAAACCAAACCGCGTTCGGCGGACTCACTGCCGTGATCAGTTTCGTTACGTCGATTCCGGTTCGGGCGGGTATCACTCCGTGAAAACTCCCGTCGAAGCGAACTGGATCTTGGGGCCGGGGGCTGCGCTCGTCAGCGGGGGACGACTGTCGGGCGGGAAACATCGTTTCCCAACCACGACGTCTGAGACGGGGTATCGTGCGGGTGGTCGCTCTTCGTCCCGATCATCGCAGGGTGCACGTTGTCCCGTCTCTAATTTCTATTCATATAGAGTTAATTTAAATCTTTCTAATAAGATTTGACCTTTCGAAAGGAGATTTAGTCCCCGATGAGGGTGGCGACGGCGCACCCCAAGCCGATTCCGGGTCTCGTGCGTTTCGTTCGGAATCCCGGTGGTGTCCGTGCTATCGGTACAAAAGGGCCTCCCGGAACCGGACGAAGTGGCTGTCGCGACTCGTCGCGGGCACGGCGTCGCCGTCGACGAACTGGTAGCGTTCGTCCGATAGTACGTTCAGACAGGTCGCGAGCGCGTCGACGTTCCGTTGTGCGATGAGGCCACTTTTTCCGGGGTCGTGCTCGGCGATACGGATGTTCTCCTCGATTCGTGCGGCATTAAGGACGACCACGTTCGTGTCGCGTCGCCGGAACACGTGTGCGAGCCGGTCGAGGACCGAGAGGACGTCCTGCAGTCGATTCGTCGAGTCGTCCGTATCGAACAGGCTCGCGCCCGGCGGAAACAGGGAGGGATAGCCCTCCGAGTCGTTCCACTCGGCTGCGAGCCCGTTTCGATGCGTTTCCGCCAGCAGGGTCGTCACGGCGCGCTCGGCCTCCGGTGGTAGATCCTCCGGTAGTTCGATCAGCAGGTACTCGGCGGTCAGGTCGTCGACCGAGATCGGGGCGGCGTACTGCTTCGAATCCCGGCGGGGAATCGAGAGGCGGCGCAAAGCGCTGCCGATGAACGGCTTGAGAGCGGGCATGCACGAACCTACGTGCGGTTCACCGGTAAACGCTTCTATCGAAACATTCAGTAAAATAAAATACGAATTAAAATGACGAGAATAGGAACATTCGCCCTGCGTCTCATGTCGACCTAGGAGGCACTCCGGATACTCTCGTTTCGAGCGAGCTTCGCGGTCGACGAACGTGTTTCCATCGGTGTATCCCGATTTCGAGTTTCGTCGTGATGCGAGTCAGTCGTCCATAGCGATCGGAACCCCGTTCTCGTTGGTCGGTGCGGGACTCTCGCTGTCGTCGAACGGGTACCACGACTGCTTCGCGTCGGTCAGAGAGAGGTCCTCGTAGCCGTCTACCTCCTCGGGCTCGGCGAGTTCGACGATGGTTTCGTGGCCGGTCGCATCGACCCAGTCGCGGAACGTCTGCTCGTCCGTCCGCAGCGCGGCGTAGGCCTCGATGATGTTTTTGAGCATGCCGGGCACCTCGTCGGCCGGAACGCGCTGGCGAACCCACTCGATGAACGCCGGTTCGGTCCCGATACCGCCGCCGATACCGACGTCCATCGCCTCGACCATCTCCCCGTCCTTGCGCGCGCGCATCCCCTGGAGGCCGATATCCGCGGTCATCGCCTGGCCGCAGTCGGCGGTACACCCTGAGACGTGGATCTTGATCCGATCGATGTCGTCCGGCACCTCGACGTTGTTCCGGAGCCAGCGCAGCAAGCGCGCCGTTCGTGCCTTCGTTTCGACGAGCGCGATCGAGCAGAACTCCGTTCCGGTACACGCCATTCCCCCCTGAACGAACGGGTTGGGCTCAGGCGTGTGAGTTCCCAGAAGCGGTTCGGCGAGCAGCTCGTCGAGCCGGTCGTCGGGGACGTCCATGATCAGCGGGTTCTGTCGACGGGTCAGGCGAACCTCGCCGCTCCCGTATTCGTCGGCGAGATCCGCAAGCTCGATGGCCTCCTCGGCCGGGAGACGCCCGACCGGGACCGAGAGCCCGACGTAGTTCCGATCGTCCTCCTGATCGTAGACGCCGACGTGATCGTGGGCGCCCTGCTCCGCCGGGAGACCGGCGTTGTAGGTGTACTCGCCGCGGAAGTTCGTCCCCGCGGTTTCGAGCGGGAACGAAAGGCGCTCTTCGAGGGCTTCCCGGATCGCGTCGGTCCCCCAGTCGTCGACGAAAAAGCGCGCGCGGTTCTTCGAGCGGTTCTGCCGGTTGCCCTCCTCGTGGTAGAGCTCGACGAACGCTCGGACGGTTTCGACAGCATGCTCCGGGCGAACGAACAGATCCAACGATCGGGCGGGCCGCGGTTCGCGACCGCCGAGTCCGCCGCCGACTCGCACGTTGAACCCTTCGACCTCCGTCCCGTCGATGAACTTGTGGGCCGGTTCGAGGCCGATGTCGTTGATCGAGTCCTGCGCGCAGCCCTGTCGACAGCCCGACACGGAGATGTTGAACTTCCGGGGCATGTTCGAGAGGGCGTCGTCGTCCCGGATCGTCTCCTGGATCTCGTCGAGGATCGGCCGGGAGTCGACGTACTCCTCGGCCTTGCCGGCGACGGGACAGCCCGAGATGTTACGCATCGTATCCCCGCCGGCCGACCGCGACGAGACGCCGACGGCTTCGAGCTTGTCCCAGATCTCCGGGACGTCCTCCAGTTTGAGCCAGTGCAGCTGCACGGACTGGCGGGTGGTGAGGTCGATCCACCCGTTCCCGAACTCGGGGTTCTCTGCGGGACCCTTAGCATACTCGCGTGCGATCTCGCCGATCGCGCGGAGCTGGTCCGGTTCGAGGATCCCGCCGCAGTTGGTCAGGCGCATCATGAAGTACGATTCCTGACCGCTGCGTTGGTGGAAGATACCCCAAAACTTGAACCGCGTGAACCAGTCCTCGCGTTCGTCCTCCGGGATCGCGTCCCACCCCTTCTCGGCGAACGCTTCGAGTTTCTCCCTGACTGCGTCGCCGTACAACTCCTCTTTGACGTGCTCTTTTTTGTGAACCATAGTTACGACTAGGCTGATCCGTAATCGTTCTGTTTTACTCCCTTTCGACCATCAACTGTCCTTGAAATCATGTCTGAGATGTGTGTCCGAGGATGTAAAAACGTATCCGTTTAATAAATAGAAAATATCACGTCTCTAAAGCACATCCGGACAGAACTATAGTTACTGTATATAATATAGCGTCATTATACGTATTAATACAATATGTCCACTGCCGGTCGCCAGCACGACGGTTCGTTGACTGGTCTCCTTCCGACTGGGGACTCCTCGCTCGGACGACCGGCGACCCGAGGCTTAACTCCGGGTGGCACCTACGACGACCGTGTTCAAGCCGTCGGCTCGCGCCGTAGCGTTCGTCCTCGCCGTCCTCGGTGTCGCTGCTGTCGGGATAGAACGAGCGCGCCGTCGCGCGAGAGCTGTTCCCCTTTCCCCGCTCCACGGCGACGCTCGGATCGATCCGACGTGGCCGGAGCGCAAGGCGGTTCGCGGCGACCGAATCTCCGGCGAGATGGGGTCGCTCGCGGACTACGCCCGCCCCGGATTCGATCCGGCCCGCGTCCATCCGAACGTCCGTGACCTCTACGAGCGAACGGACGACTTCGAGATGACGGTCGCTGCCACGTGGCACTTCCCCTACTCGCTCGGCGCGCCGATGGCCAGCCGATGGACGAGCCGAATCGAACAGTTGAACCTCCCCGGCCCGGGCGCCGATTCGAAGCGGGTATCGAGCGACCTGTTCGCGCTGGAGGAGTCGGCTGCGTCAGCCGACCCGCGGGACGACCCACGATTGTGGATCCGGACGGACGCCGCAACCGGCGAAGGGGTGTTCGTCGCCGTCTACGCCAGTTTCGTCGACGACGGCGAGCGCTTCGTCGATATCGCCGTGCCGCTTCCGGGAGCGAACCTCTCCACCGTTCTTCGAATGGACCACTACGGCAAGGGAATCACGCTCACGACCGCCTGTCCCGGTGGGGGGCTGTACCTCCACACGGACGTGGGAGCCTTCGCGCTCCCGGCCAGCCAGTGCTTTCGCGTCTCGCCGGCCGGGGGTACGAAGGTTCCCGCCAGCACCGACGCTGCGCGAACGGAGGGCGACGTCCTGGCGGACCAGCGTATCTCCCTGTTCGGACTCCCGCTCGTAACCGTTCGGTACGCCGCCACACGAAACCGGACAGCGTGACGAGCCTCATGTGGGATCCCGATCGGTCCGCCCTGACACGGGTGACGTATCAGGGAGCGTACTTTTATTTGCCAGTGGTTCCTATCGGCTGGTATGTCCCGCCATCAGCGTGTGCCCTCCCTTCCGGAGACGCCCGGCGTGCCAGACGCCGGGTTCATGGCCGCAGCGGGGGCGTACGTCGCCGCGGTGTTCGTCGCGCTCGCCGTCGTTATCAGCGTCGCGGCCGACGCGTCGACGGCAAGCGCACTCGGGGCCGTCGCCTCGGCGATCACCGTCGGCCTTGTCGCGGGCGGGATCGCCTCGGGTCACGTTCGCGGCCTGCCCGAGCGTCTTGGCCGGGGAGGGCGTTCGATGGCGCTGCCGTTTGTCGTCCCCGTCGCGTTCGCCGCGAGCGCCCTGCTCGTCGCGCTGGTCCCGCGGCTGTCGATTGCGCTCGCGCTCGGAGCCGCGGTCGGGGCGGGGATCACCGCGGTTCCCGCGCTCGCCATCGCCTCCATGTCACGGACTCGCTACACCAAGGCGATGACTCCCGACGAGCCCCTTGCCTCGACCCCGCTGTTGAACCCGAACCGGGACCGGCGCTGGATCGCGTTGGGCCTTCTCAATGCTCTCCTTCTCGTGCTCCTTTCCGCCGGCGAGAGTGTCAGTACCGGCCAACTCTCAGTCGGGCTGGTATTTTTCACCCTGTACGCGCTTCTCTACGGGATCGCGCTCCGGTTCGAGTCCACGGATTCCGACGCCGGCGGCCGGCTGCGGCGGTATCTCTCCGACCGGTTCGAAGACGCGATGGAGCCACAGTGGCTTTCGGAGCTTCGGGTTCACGAGGCGGGATTGACCGTGAAACATCCGGCCCAGCGGCGGTTCTCCCCGTGGTCGGCCGTCGAGGACGTCCGGCTGACCGGCGAGGAACTCGTCGTCGAGCGCCGCCGATTCCCGGCTCTTCGGTGCGATCGGACAGTGATCGAGGAGCCCGAGCACCTTCACGAGGCGATCGAACGGGCGCGAGGATCTCAACCCTGAATCAGTCCGACCGTTCGATCGAGAGCTCCCGAGTCTCGACGCCTGCGCGCTCGGCGCGCTCGTTCGCATCGATCAATCGGTCGAGCGCCGCCTCGAACTCCGCCTCGGAGAGTTCGCCGGCGGCATAGCGCGCCTGCAGTTTCGTTATCGGATCCGGCTCGGGTTCGTCGTTCCTTTCCGACCCGATTCGCTGGGTCAGATACCACGTCAAAAAGACGCTGACGACGAGCAGTGCGGTGATCGCGACGGCGTACAGGGGATCGGCGAGCAACAACGCGGTGATGATGACGACATCGGCGAGAACGAACTTGATGATGAATATCTCCATGAGATCGTAGTTGCTTTCGGTGCCGTCGTTGCTCATATCTGATATCTCTCGTCGACCGGGAATAACTGTGTGGGCCGACGATTCGGGTGCTCACCCGACGAGGTCGGACGCGCCGAGCTCGTATCCGAGCGCGAGTGAACCGACGAGCGCGATGGCGACCGCGCTGGTCTTGAGCAGCGTCGCGAACCCGATGGCAGCGCCGACGGCGAGCCGACCGGACGCGGCGACCGTTGCGCCGAAGAGCTCGTACGACGGGGTCATGGTGGTCAGGACGACCGACAGCGCAATGGCCACGACCAGCACGGCGAGCTCCAGGCGAACCGAGCGTGTGACAGCCGAGACGGCGTCCGACGGGGCGATCCGAGGTTTCGCGACCGCGAGTAGCCCCGGAATCGCCGCCGTCGAGCGGGGCTCGTCCGCGGAGGTGGCGATGCGCTCGTGGACGACGACCCGGTTGAACCCGCCGATCGCGGCCGCAAGCGAGACGAGGCCGACCTTCGCCGAGAGGAGGAGCCCGTACGGGGTCGAAACGAGCGCCGAGAGCGTCGGGACGTGCCACGCGGCGATCACGATTCCGGTCGCGAAGGCGACCGTGACGCCGGCGACGGCGATCATCGAGAACCGGCGGATGATCGACCTGATCAACGGGGCCACCGTCGCCTCGTCGGGTTCGCTCCCCAACAGCGCGGGGAACGCCGCGAGGACGGCCAACCCGCCGACCCACAGTGCCGCACCCGTCATGTGACCGAACTTCGCGACGATCGCCACTGCCTCGCTGTCGACCGCTATCGAGTAGCGCGTCCAGCAGAACGCAAGCAACATTCCGAGCCCGCCGACGCAGACGGCGTCGAGCCAGTGGCGCGGCGAGAGGAATCGTCGGCCCGCCGTCAGGACACCCAGGAAACCGGCGACCGCGACGAGAGCCAGCCACGTTCGTCCGTCCGGCGTCGCGCTCGCCCACCCGACGAGCGAACCAACGCCGCTCGCTTCGACCGTGCTCACCGCGAGTGCGCTTGCAGCGAGCACAGCGCCGACGAGCGCGGCGCCGACGGTCATCGAAGTGAAGCGATCCATGCGAGCCGTCTCCAAGCCGTAGCGTTCCAGTTCCGGGCGAACGACGTACCGAAGCGTCGGCGGTCCGCCGACTAACATCATTATCGCACCGATTAACACCCCCCGCAACACGGGAGACGAGATCCCTGCCAGTACCGATACTGCGCTCATGGTCACTTCCGAATCAGTCAGTCGGTATAAATAAACGTCCAGTTAGATTTTTCGGCTCCATACCCCCTCAAATCTCAGACTCGTATCTGTCGAATGACCTGAGGGATTAGCGACTGGTTAGATAGTATATGTGATATGAAATTCAAGACCGGTGTGTCCCTCTCTCTTGTCCCTTTCGCCGGTCGAGAACTCGGACACGTCCGTGGTCGATCGCTCCCTCCTTTACGTTCTTCTCGCGATAACGGATGAAACAAGCGGGGAGTTCTCCACTGGCGCCCGTTGTGCGAACGGGGCCGTTCGAGGCGGTTTACGCGTCTCGGCCTGGCGAAGACGACGAATGAGGGACGGCTAGTCGCCCGGTTATCGTGCTTTCGTCGAGTAGCACTCGAAATTGTCCCGCAGTAAGATCCTTCCCCGCAGTTTTCGCTTCCGAACCCGTCGGATCGGCCCGTTGCCGTGTCGAGCCTGCTGCCGGTTCAGTTGTAGACCAGCCGGTGGAGTTTCGTGCGCTCTTGGTCGCGCAGTCGGGGGAGCGACGAGACGACGAGATCGTCGTCGTATCGTAGCGGGCTACAGGAAACCAGGCCGTCACCGCGCAGTTCTTCGAGGAGTCCCTGAGCGGTTCGTCCGTCGAGCGACAGCGTTTCGGTCAGTGCGCTGAGCCGAACGTTGTTCTCCCGTCGAACCGCCTCTAGGACCGCGAGTTTGTGCTCGGTGTCGTGTTCGGCTCCGCCGATGAGGTGAGTGCTCATAACACACGGTTGCACCGGGTGGATAGTAGTTCTTTCGGTGATTAACTACAGTTCGAAGCAATTTTCGTCCGGTAGCCGATGGACGATGGCAACCCGGTTCGAATCGTGATTCTGCACGGTAACTATCTTCGACGATCGTTTCCTATTTCGGCCGATCAGATGATCTCTTCCTTATACTCCCCCTAAATCACCATATACCACTAGTTACCTCCCCTTCTATGGTGGGTTTATTAATATCAGTAGCGAAGCCGTTATTACGGTTGAGTGGTCAGCTGAAATCGAATTATCGATATGAACGTCATCGAATACGCGATAGTAGTGGAAGATCGTAGTTATACCGCGATCGGAACCGGGCAAAGTGGAGGGGAACTGTGATCCGCGGCAAGTGGAAGAACCTCCTGTTGGCGACCGCGATGTTCAACCTCGGGTTCGTGATCTGGTTCTCCTTTGCGCCCTTTACCGGCGGGATCGCCGAGGAGTTCGGACTCTCGGTGGCCGAACTCGGGATCGTCTCAAGCGCCGCGGTCATCGCCGTCCCGCTCGGCCGTATCGTGATCGGCCCGTTGACCGATAAGTTCGGCGCGCCGGTGACCGCCGGGGTCACGATGGTAACTGTGGGGGTGTTCTGTATCATCAGCGCCTACGCCACGACCTACGAGGTGTTTACGGCCTCGCGGATCGTCGCCTCGCTGGCGGGCATCACCTTCGTCATCGGCATCCAGCACGTCTCCGAGTGGTTCGAGGAGGAGAACCTCGGCACCGCCGAGGGGATCTTCGCCGGCATCGGTAACGCCGGTGCGGGGATCGGCGCCTACTTCACCCTCCCGCGTATCTTCGGCGAGGACTATGCCGGCCCGCTCTTTACGACCAACTGGCGGGCCGCCTTCTTCTACACCGGTGTGCTCGCGATCGTTCTGGGGATCGTCTACTTCCTCTTCGGTGACGCCGCCAAAAACGTCGAGAAACGGGAGGCGACCAAGGCCGACGTGAGCCCCCGACGGTGGCTCTACATCGCCACCCGCTACGGTGCGGTCGTGCTCTCGGTCGCCTACGTCATGACGTTCGGGCTCGAACTCGCGATGAACGGCTGGCTGGGCACCTACTACCGCGAGGCGTTCGGCGAGGGCGATATCGTGATCGCGGCGACGTTCGCGGCGACGTTCTCGATCGCCGCCGGGCTGCTCCGGCCGATCGGGGGCTACGTCAGCGACGTCGTCGCCCGCAAGGAGATCGAACTCCTGCCGTGGTTCGAGGGACGATACAGGGAACAGTGGACGTTCTCGACCCTCGTCCTCGTCGTCGTCGCGATGATCGGGATGACTATCGCCGGGCTCTCAGGTAACATCTATGCCGCCGTCGTCGCGGGCTTTTTCGTCGGGGTCGGCTGTGCGTTCTCAGAGGGAGCGATCTTCGCGCAGGTACCCGCGATGTTCCCCGATAGCTCGGGCAGCGTCGCGGGCATCGTCGGCGGAATCGGCTCCTCGGGCGGATCGATCTACCCGCTCGTCTTCTCGGCGACGCTTCTCCCGAACCTTCACTTGGGCTACGCGGTCGTCGCGGTCACGATGGTTCCCATCCTCGTCCTCGCGGCGTGGGTGTTCCAGCCCCATATCGCCGAGCAGGCGACGACCGGCGGCTGGTTCGTCGACGAGCCCGATACCGGCGCCAGACCCGCCGTCAGCAGCGACGACTGATCCGTCCTCGCTCGTAGCTTTCCTCGACGCAACGATTGATGGTCGAGAGCCCGTAGAGGTACCATGAGTACACCAGCCTCCGGAACGGTTTCCACGATCCACATCGCGCCCGAAGCCAGCGCCACGACCGAGTCCCACGAGACGGTCGAGGCCGTTGCCGGACGCGGGCTGCGCGGGGATCGCTACTTCGCCGAGCAGGGGACCTACTCCCGATCCGCCCGCGGGACCTCACGGGAGATCACGCTCATCGAAGCGGAGACGCTCGCCGCGCTCGAACGCGACTTCTCGATCGAGATTCCTCCTGGGGCCCACCGGCGGAACGTCACCACACGGGGAGTCGCGCTCAACCACCTCGTCGACGAGCGCTTTTCGGTCGGAGAGGTCGTCTGCGAGGGCGTCGAACTCTGCGAGCCGTGTTCGTATCTCGAAGGACTGCTCGATATCGACGGGCTGCACGACGCGCTCGTCCACCGCGGCGGGCTGCGCGCGCGGATCGTCGACTCCGGTCGGATCGCGGTCGGCGACGGCGTCACACCTCGGTGATCAGAGGCCGGTGTTCTCGCCGCCGAGCCGGTCGATGATCACGAAGCTGATCGTCGTCACAACCAGGAGAACGACGCCCATCGCGGTCGCCGGTCCGAGGCGGCGACCGATGAATCGCTCGATCGCCACCGGCATCGTGTACTGGGCGGTGCCGGTCGCGAGGATCACCGTCGAGGAGAACTCACCGATCGAGACGGCGACGGCGAAGGCCGCCCCGGCGATTACCCCCGGCCAGACGAGCGGTAGTTCGATATCGATCAGCGCGCGCATCCGGGAGGCGCCGAGCGCGCGCGCCGAATCGACGAGTCGCCCGTCGATCGATTCGAGCCCCGGCGCAACGGTCCGGACGACGAAGGGGTAACAGGAGACGGCGTGGGCGGCGACGATGGCGAGGGCACCGCCGACGGAGAGACGCCAGCCGGCGACCTCGATCCCGAAGACCGGTCCGCGGAGCAGCCCGATCCCGACGATGATTCCCGAAACCGCGAGCGGCGCCATCGAGACCGTATCGACCAGCTTCCGGCCCCGGTACCGCCGGGTCGTCAGCACCGAGACCACCACTCCCATCGGCAGGGCAAGCGACAGCGCACCGACGGCGTACAGAAGCGAGTTGCGGATCGCCGGCCACGGCCGAACCTGATAGGCCGCCCCGGTCGCCTGCCGATCCACCAGGAACCGGTAGTGGTCGAGAGTGAGCCCGCTCGGGCCGGTAACGCTCGTATACACCATGCTCACGATCGGCGAGACGAACACGAACAGCGTAACGAGGGCGTAGATCCCGAGCCCGAGACGGGGAAGCAGCTCGCGAACCGAGAACTCGCTGGGGACGAGCGACCGGCGGGAAAGCGGGCGGATCCCGCGCGAGCGGACGGTGTGTTCGGCCTCGTAGCGTAGGTAACCGTAGAGAACGCCCAATGAGACGGCCAGTTCGACGATCGCGAGGGCGGCCGCCTCGGTGTAGTTCAGTTCGCGCACGAGCTGGTAGACGAACACCTCAATGGTCGCGAGTTCGAACCCGCCGAGTGCGAGGACGATGGGAAAACTCCCGAACGTGAAGACGAACACCAACGCCGAGCCCATCAACACCGCCGGGTAGAGCTGCGGGGCGATCACGTCCACGAACGCGCGAAACGGGCTCGCCCCGAGGCTCCGGGCGGTCTCGACCGCGCTCGCGTCGACCGACTCCCAGGCGGCGGTCGTGACCCGCGCGATCAGCGGTGCGTTGTAGAAGGCGTGGGCGATCAGAACTCCCTCGAGGGTAAAGAGGAGCTCGACCGGTCCGAGTCCGACGAGCCCGAGCGCGCCGTTGAGGGTTCCGTTTCGCCCGAAGGTGGCGACGAAGCCGATCGCGACCATGATCGAGGGGAGCACGAACGGCAGGATCGTCAGCGAGCGAAGCGTCCGGCGACCCCGGAACTCGAAGCGTGCGAGCAGGTACGCCGCGGGAAGTCCGAGCGCGAGACTCAGCAGCGTCGAGAGGACCGCCTGATAGGCGGTGAACCCGACGACCCCGAGGCGGATCTCCCCCGAGAGGACGTCTCGGGCGACCGAGAGGGGCGATTCGCCGGCGAACACGCGCACGAGGCCGCCGAAGTAGAACGGATCGCGAAGCAACTCGGTGAACACTCCCAGTGTCGGGCGTCCCGCGACGACGAGCGCCTCGACCAGCACCGTCGCGACCGGGTAGTAAAACAGCAACAGCAGAACGAGGGTGGTTCCGACCGCGAGCAGGGCGAGCGCCCGGCGTTCGAGCGAATCGCGTACCCGACGGACACCTTGCCGTCCGGTCTCGGACCCCGCGACCCCGTCGGAACGGGGGACGGGCGAATCGTCACTCATCGTCCCCCAAGTCCCGTCGCCACGCGGGCGCTCACTGGCCGCCGGCGATCGCTCGCCCCCAGTCGTCGACCCAGGTCGAGAGGTTCTCCGAGAGCACGTCGTAGCCGAAGAGCACGGGCTCGTCGGGGTCCTTGGCGTACTCCCGGTAGATCTCGGGCAACTCGGTTTCCACGTTGACCGGACTGGTGACGTTTCGCTCGGCGATCACCGCTTGGACCTCCGGCGAGAGGACGAAATCGACGAACGTGGTGGCCAACTCGTAGTTCGTGCCCTCGGCGAAGCGGGCGATCCCGGCGACGTCCGCGTACCCCTCGTCGTGCAGCAGCGAGACCCGATGTTTCTCCATGTCGTTACCGGAGCGCTCGGCGTAGATCCGGTCGTTCGAGTACGACACGATCACTGGCACCTCCTCCTCCTCGAACTGCGTGTAGACGTCCTCCCACGAGTCGAGGATCCGAATGTCGTTGTTCCGCAGCTCCTCCCAGTACTCGAGATAGCCGTCCTCGCCGAAGTGATCGATCGTCCAGAGCAAAAACAGGAGTCCCGTGGTCCCCTGTTGGGGGTTCGCCAGCGCGACCCGTCCCTCGTATTCGGGCGAGAGGAGGTCCTCGAACGTCTCCGGCTTTTCGACGGTTCGTCCATCGTAGACGATCGCACAGTAACTACTGTAGATCGGAATCGCCCGGTCGTTCGGGTCGAAGTAGTACTGTTCATCGATGTCCTCGGCGTGTTCGAGTTCGCTCCCGTCGAGTTCGGCGAACAGCTCGTTTTCGGTGTTTTCATCGATCCGCACGAGGTCGTGAGGACCGAGGCCGAGATAGAGCCCGGGTTCGATCCCGGCGTCCTCGTTGTGGCGCTCGATGTAGTGGTTGATCTCCTGATCGGGCGTATGCCACTCGAGTTCGACGTCGTGGCGCGCTTCGAACTCCTCTTTGATCCATTGTCCCGGACTGTCGCTGGGCGCGTCGACGAACGACCCGTAGGTCGCGACCGGCAGCGTATCGTCGTCAGTTCCTTCGTTGCCGCTGTCGACCGGGTTCGCGGAACAGCCGGCCAAGCCGGTCGTTATCGCAGCCCCCGACGCGAGAAACGCTCGTCGTCTCATTACCCGGTGTAATCACCGAGTGATGTATAGTCCTCTCGCTTTCAGTTCGCTGGTCCGCGTGGTGGTCTTCGGCGGGGATCCGATATCGCTAGCGGTGCTTCGCCAACGCCACGCGAGTAGCTCCTCAGAGTTCGACGCGCTCGCCGCGCTCGGCGCTCTCGTAGACGGCCGCGAGCGTCCGCATGTCGACCAGTCCGTGTTCGGGCGTTCCCTCGGGGTCGCGTCCCGAGAGCAGGCAGTCCGCGAAGTAGTCGAACTCCTCTTCCATCTGGTCGACCCCTGGCGTGTCGAGGACGGCCGACGTCTCTCCTTTCACCAGTTCGAGGTTGCTCTCACCGTGGAACGCGGGCTCGATCAGGATCGTTCCCTCGGTCCCGACGATCCGCAGGTGGCTGCCCTGCTGAGCGTTCTGGCTCGCGGTGCAGGTCGCGTAGACGTCGCCTTCGAGGGCGACGGTAAATGCCGCGACCTCGTCGGGGACCTCGGAGAAGTACTCGTGGTCGCTGTGCATCATCGCCTGTGCGGCGACCGGGTCGCGATCCAGGACGAACCGCGTCGTGTTGATCGAGTAGATGCCCAGGTCCGTCACGCTCGCCCCGTCGCCCGCGAGTTCGGGATCGAGACGCCACTGATCGGCTCCCCAGCCGACGATTCCCTGGGACATGTCACCGTGGACGTGGACCGGCTTGCCGATCGCACCGGCCCGCACCAGTTCGCGGGCCCGCCTGATGGTCGGCTCGGTGTGCATCCGGTAGGCGATCATTGCCGTCGCGTCCGCCTCGCTGTAAGCCTCGACGATCGCCTCGCTCCGCTCGACGGATGCCTCCATGGGCTTCTCACAGAGGATCGCCTTTCCCTGATCGGCGGCCGTCTCGACGTGTTCGAGGTGTGTGGCGTTCGGGGTGCAGACGTAGACCGCGTCGTAGGCGTCGCTTGCCTCGCCGTTCTGGAACTGGTCGTAGGTGAGCCCGGCTTCGATGGTTTCGTGTTCGTTCGCCACTTTCTCTGCCTTCTCGGCCGAGCCGCTGACGACGACGGTCGTCTCACAGAACGTCGAGTTCTCGACGGCGGGCATCGCCTCGTCCTGGGTCCACCAGCCGAGTCCGACCATCGCGAACCGGATCGGGCCCGCACCGTCGTCTGCTTCCTGCCAGTCGCGGTGCGAGAACGAGTCGAGATACGAGCCGATATCGTTCGGTTCCATATGCCCGGTTTCGTGAACGAGCTACTAAATCACGGCGATGGAACTCGCGCTGCTTTGCGAACCCGCCGGTTTTCGGGGACCGGTGGTCCGCTCTCTTTAGCCCGTGCGGGGCGGCCGGGGATCAACGCCATCGCAGCGAGTCGTCCCGTTCACCGGAGCGGTCGCTTCCTCGTCGTGATTCGCTCCCGCAACTACCGGCTCTCTGCTGGTCTCACTCAACCATTCTTCCATATCATGTAGCGAATGAATATAGTCAAGATATATAGCCATATGGTATAGCTATAGGCTATAGTTCAATGGGTGGCCAGGGTAACCCATTCGATCCGGTCGATCCGGCACAGAGAGAGTAGCGCTCAGACGAGTGCCCTGAACAGGACGACGGCACCGACGCCCGCACACAGTGCCAGCAGGATGCTTCCGGTGCGCCACATCATCAGGACGACGACGCCGGCCGCCGCCCACTCGGCGGGACCGCCGCCGGCGAGTTCGGGGCCTAACAGCGCGATCACGATCGCACCGGGGAGCACGGAGAGTCCGGCTTCGAGCCGGTCGCTCACCTCGATTCGACTCAGGAGCCACAGGCCCCCGAACTTCGTCACCACGGTGACCAACGCCATGGCGAGGACGACGCCGACGACGGCCGGATCGAGCGAGATCGCCTCAGTCATCGTGGCGGATCACCTCGACGACGGCGGCGGCACCACCGCCGATCAGGACGTACCACTGACCGGGCAACAGCGCCGAGCCGGCGAGGGCAGTACAGAGCGCGACCCCCCAGGGAACGACCGTCGAGGGCCCCTCCCAGAGTTCGACCGCCAGCGCGACGAACACCGCCGCGAGGATGAAGTCGATCCCGTAGCTCGCCGGATCTCCGATCACGCCGCCCGCGACGACGCCGAGCGCGGTCGACCCGACCCAGAACGACCAGACCGCGAGCCCGCTGCCGACGAGGAACGCGCCCCGACCGCTCCCCGATTTGAGCTCGCGCATCGTCAGCGCCCAGTTCTCATCGGCCATCAGGAACAGGCTTCCATAGGCTTGCTTCGGGGAGAGTCGCCGGAACCACGGCTCCAGGGCCGCCCCCATCAGTGAGTATCGGAGGTTGATCGCGAACGTCGCGAGGAGGATCGTCACGGCCGGGATCGGGTTCGCCCAGAGCTCGACCGCGACGATCTGCGAGGCACCGGCGACGACGGTCGCGCTCATCAGCGTCGCCTCCGCGACGCTCAGACCGGCCTGATCGGCGAGGACGCCGAAGGCGATCCCGTATCCGCCGACGCCGACCGCGACCGGGAGCGTGGTCAGAAAGCCGTGTCGGACCCCCTCGCGGGTGAACGAGACGCGTCCCTCCGCGTTCGCCGTTCTTTCTCCGTTCGGGTCCATCGTTACCGGTCGGTTTTGATGTCACACGCGAATATACGTCCCCCGAAACGCCCGCGGTCGTCCTCCTCGGCCGATCCAATCTCAGACGACGATCCGCTTGCCGTCCTCCGCGTACTCCTCGTCGATCTCCGGGAGTCGCGAGAGCATATCGGCGCTCATGTGTGTGAGCACGAGCCGTTCACAGTCGAATGCCCCGCGGTGGGCCGAGAGCGTCCGGTAGCTGAGGTGGTTCGGGATCTCCTTCCCGTAGAAGTACGACTCGCAGACGAACAGCTCAGCACCGCGAGCGACCTCGATAAGGGCGTTGGTCCACTCCGTATCGCCCGAGTATGCGATGGTCTTCCCATCGATGTCGAGCCGAAGCGCGTACGGCGGAGCACCGCAGGCGTGGACGACCTCGATGGGCGTCACCTCGGCGGGGCCGACGGCGACTCGTCGGTCCGCCTCTAGCTCGACGATCCGGAGATCGAAGCGCTGTTCGACGTCCGAAAGGCCCGGAAACATGACGTCCATCGCCCCGCGGAGCCTGTCTTCCAATCCCGGTGGGCCGGCGATCACCAGTGGCTCCGTTCGTTTCGCGACGAGCTGTGCATCGAGCACGAAGTAGGGTAGACCACCGATGTGATCTCCATGGAGATGCGTGATGTAGATCGCCTCGATCGCGTTGCGGTCGATCCCCTCACGCTTTAGACCCGCCATGGTGGTCGCTCCACAATCGATGAGAAACCTTCCGGACGGTGCCTCGACGTGAAAGCAGGTCTGGAGGCGCCCGCCGCTTCCCAGCGGATCGCCCGTTCCGACGAACGTGACCGTTATCTCATCCGTCCCGTCCGCCTCGCGTCTCTCGCCGGATCCCGTCATCACTACCTGTTACACCCCGTTAAGAGATAGCAATACCTATTTCGGCGTCGGGTCTGACGACGGGATCGCCTCTGGTCTTCGAGAGCGCGAAGTACTGTCCAACGTAGTAACGGAAAAATCGACCCGCGACCCGTGCCGGTCGATCGGTTTCAATGGCTTCTCGCTCACGTTCGCATCCGATAGGCGTCCAGTCTCGACCGCGATTTCGAGGCCGACGTGCCAGCCGTCGGTTCTGTTCGCCTACTTCGCCCGCGAAGGCGCGCTTCGAAGCCGTCCGTACTGCCGAGTCAGTTCACTCCAGGTCGAAGCGGTCGAGGTGCATCACTTTGCCCCAGGCGTCCACGAAGTCCTCGACAAACTTCTCCTCGCCGTCGTCGGCCCCGTAGACCTCCGCGATGGCGCGGAGCCGGGCATTCGACCCGAAGACGAGGTCGACGCGGGTCCCCTCCCGGACAAGCTCGCCGGTGTCGCGGTCGTACGCCTCGAAGCGGTACTCGTCCTCATCGGCAGCCTCCCACTCGGCGTCCATGCCGAGCAGGGTGTCGAAGAAGTCGTTAGTCAGCGTCCCCGGCTGGTCGGTGAAGATACCGAGGTCGGAGCCGTCGTAGTTCGCGTCCAGCGCGCGCATCCCGCCGACCAGCACTGTCATCTCGGGCGCGGTCAGATCGAGGAGTTCGGACCTGTCGACCAGCATCGCCTCGGCGGGCTGGTCGGCCTCGTTCGAGCGGTAGTTCCGGAAGCCGTCGGCCTTCGGCTTGAGCGCCTCGAAGGATTCGACGTCGGTCTGTTCCTGTGAGGCGTCCGTTCGACCCGGCTCGAACGGAACGTCCACGTCGTGACCGGCTGCCGCCGCCGCCTCCTCGATGGCGACGTTGCCGCCGAGGACGATGAGATCGGCGAGCGAGACCTTCGTTCCATCGTCCTGCGACTCGTTGAACTCCTCGCGGATCTCGTCGAGGGTGTCGAGCACGGTCGACAGCTCTTCGGGGTTGTTCACTTCCCAGTCGCGCTGCGGCCGGAGACGGATCCGGCCCCCGTTCGCGCCGCCGCGCTTGTCGCTGTCGCGGTAGGTCGACGCCGCCGCCCACGCGGTTCTGACGAGCTGCGGGACCGAGAGGTCGGAATCGCGGACCGCCGCCGCGAGCGTCTCGACTTCCTCGCTCCCGATGATCTCGTAGTCGGCGTCGGGGATCGGGTCCTGCCAGAGCATCTCCTCGTCGGGGACCTCCTCGCCGACCATCCGGGTCGGCGGACCCATGTCGCGGTGGATCAGCTTGTACCACGCCTTCGCGAACGACTCCTGGAACAGCTCGGGGTCCTCCTGGAACCGTTCGAGGACCTCCCGGTAGTCGTCGTCGTGTTTCAGCGCCACGTCTGTCGTGAGCATCATGGGATCGACCATCTCCGACTGGTCGTGGGCGTCCGGGACGGAGCCGTGAAGATCCTCGTCGACGGGCCGCCACTGCCACGCACCGCCGGGACCCGTGTTGGCCTCCCACTCGGAGTCGAGCAGGTTGTCGATGTAACCCATGTCCCATCTGGTCGGAGCGCTGTTCCACGGGCCCTCGATGCCGCCGGTGATCGTGTCCTGCCCGCGTCCGGACTCGAAATCGCTCGTCCAGCCGAGACCCTGTTCTTCGAGGCTGGCGGCCTCGGGTTCGGGACCGAGATGCTCGGGGTCGTCCGCACCGTGGACCTTCCCGAACGTGTGGCCGCCGGCGATGAGCGCGACGGTCTCCTCGTCGGTCATCGCCATCTTACTGAACGTCTGGCGGATGTTGTGCGCCGAGCCTTCGAGGTCCGGCTCGCCGTGCGGGCCCTCGGGGTTCACGTAGATGAGCCCCATGACGGAGTTGGCGAGCGGATCCACGAGCTCACCCTCCTCGTCGAAGCGGTCGGGATCGGTTACTTCCATCTCGTCTTCGGGCCCCCAGTCGACGGACTCGTCGGGCATGAAGGCGTCCTCACGGCCGCCGCCGAAGCCGTAGGTCTCGAAGCCCATCGATTCGAGCGCGACGTTCCCGGTGAGGACGATCAGGTCAGCCCACGAGAGGCTCTTGCCGTACTTCTGTTTGACCGGCCAGAGTAGCCGGCGAGCCTTATCGAGATTCGCGTTGTCGGGCCAGCTATTCAGGGGTGCGAAGCGCTGTCCGGCACGGTTCGCGCCGCCGCGACCGTCGGTCGAGCGGTACGTGCCGGCGCTGTGCCACGCCATCCGGATCATCAGCGGGCCGTAGTGGCCGTAGTCGGCCGGCCACCAGTCCTGGGACGTGGTCAGCGTGTCCTCGATGTCTGCCTTCACCTCGTCGAGGTCGAGCTCCGCGAACGCCTCGGCGTAGTCGAAGTCCTCGTCCATCGGGTCTCCGGGCCGAGTGTTGTTATCGAGAACATCCAGCCGTAGCCGATCCGGCCACCAGTCTTGGTTGGGCTTTGTCATCACTCGATACTTGTCTCTTTGGCATATCAATGTTATCAAATCTGGCAAGCGATCTTCGGTACAGACGAAGAAATTTATCTACTTCGTGAATTCTATTCGCTTCACTCCCTTCGACGGACCGCGACCAACACCGCCATTCCGAGGCGAACGAGGGTCTTGTCGTGGTGCCGAGAACACTGTCTCGAAGGCGATCCGGGTGTAGGGTTCGCCAGCCGACGTGGCCCCCACTCGGCTCCCGGGCGCTTCGCCCACAACGCGGTGAAGGCCATTTCGGGACGTATCCCGACGACGAAATCACGGCCCGACTGCCCCCATTCGAATGACCGGCCGGACGGAAGCCGGATCGGAGCACTAGGAGAGCCGATACCGAATCGACCGTTCCCGATCACTTTCGATAGCTACCTGATCAATCATCCGTTTCCTTTCCCGTCCCTTCTGATGTGTGACGAAAAAATTATTAGTATGTGTGATAATAACACATTATGGCTTCTTACGCCGATCTCGTCATGCTGGCCATTCCGGTGGGGTTCATCGGCATCACTGTCTCGTTCGTCCTGCTCGGTGCAAGCACCGTCGTGGCCGTTCCGGCCGGTTCGATGACTGTCATCGCGATCATGGTTCACGCACTGTTCGTGAACCCGCCCCGATCCGCACCGGCGACTCCGGCCCGCACGCCCGAACCGGAGGCCGACGCCCGATCCGAGGCGCACGAACGGACCCGACCGGAACTCGCGTAGGCCGTCCCCGAATCACCTCGCGATCGAACCGGGAGACCGTCTATCGAACCCGGTCCAATTGACCGATACTTTCATTACAATTCATAGTGTGTGTTATCATGGATCAGCACATACGTGATCGTACTAGGCGGGCTGGTCCGGGTCACGCGCGACTGGGCATCGGTTTCCCCCATACGGGGGTTGCGTGGCCCGTCGTGGTGGTTTTCCTCGGTCGAACAGTGCTCGGACGCTACTTCTCGGCCAGTGGTTCGCATCGTACCTCGACGACGGTCCGCTCGGGGAGTTCGTCGGTCGGTTCTCCGATGCCCCACACGCGCAAAACGATGGTTCGTTCCGACCGGGCCGGAATCCGCCCCACACGTTCTGACCTGTCTCGTCCGTCGGAACCAAGTGCCAATCTTCATAACTGGCTGTCGTATTGGTCGATTATGGACGATTCAGTCGACGTACTTATCGCCGGTGCTGGTCCCGCCGGCGCACAGTGTGCACGCGACCTCGCTGCGCGGGATTACGACGTCACGGTCCTCGAAACCGAGCCGGAAGAGGGGTTTCCGCGCCAGAGCAACAAGTCCACCGGCGGGACGTTCCCGTCGATGCTCACGGCGTTCGGGATCCCCGACGACGTCGTGATGAACTTCACCGACAACATCGTCATCGAATCGCCGAACGAACACTTCACGCAGGAACAGCCCGGTGGCGTGCTTGATTTCGGTGCGTTCAAGCGCTGGCTCGTCGAGGACGGCCGCGAGAAGGGTGCGCAGTTCCGATTCGATGCGCGCGTTTCGAACCCGATCACCGAGGGCGGCGAGGTCATTGGGGTGCAGTACGACGGTTCACGGGAGGCCTACGCCGACGTCGTGATCGACGCGACTGGACCGTCCGCCCCGCTGGCACGGGCACTCGGCGTCAGCGAGCTCAAACGAGGGAAACAAGCCATCGGGATCGAGTACGAGTTCGAAGGGGTCGACCTCGACGCACCGGGTTACGCCGACCTGACCGACGCGATGATGCTGCGACTCGATCACTCCTACGCGCCCGGCGGCTACGCGTGGATCTTCCACACCGGCGCGGACACAGCAAAGGTCGGGCTCTGTTACATCCAAAACGAGAGCTATCGCCGGTACGTCGACACGGACCGGACCGTCGACGGCTACCTCCAACACTGGCTCGACACCGACCCGCGCTTTGCCAACGCCGAGCAAATTGCCGGCCGCAACCACCGAGGCTCGGCCCATATTCAGCCGCCCGGATCGCTGTGTACGGATGGGTTCATGGCGATCGGCGACGCCGTCCCGTCGATCGATCCGCTCTGGGGAGAGGGGATCCACAAGGGAATGCGCTCGGCGCGGGCCGCCGCCATCACCGCAGACAGAGCCCTCACTCCCGACGACCGTGACACCTCCGCGGAGAGCCTCTCGCTGTACGAGCAGTTCTGGCACGAGTACGTCGCGCCGCGACAGAACGCCCGTCTCATGATGACCGAACTGCTGTATCTCGCGCCAAACGAGCGTTACGACGACCTGCTTCGCGACCTCAACCGTCTCGACTGGGAGACGCTGAGCAAAGCCAACGAAGGTAACAAGCTGGCGATGCTGCGCCTCCTCCAGCGTGAGGACCTGCCGTTGCTCGCCCGCTACGTCAAACACCGCCTCGCTGACTAAGCCCCCTGAGGCATCTCCGGCCGGAGACGACGAGTCGCTCGTGACTCACCACGTAACGAGGGAATTGTCCAGCCGGTTCGGCCCTTGCATCGAGGTGGGTCACTCGGCTTCGGTCAGCAGTTCGGCGATGTCGCGACAGATCACGGATGCCCGGACACTGCTCTCGGAGGGCGAGTCGGACGGCGGTGCGACCAGCGTCCCGCTCGTCGTCTCGGCGAACACCAGGTCGTGTTCGGCCCGGAGCCGCTTGGAGAGCGCCTGTAACTCCCGTTGATCCATCGCCAATAGGATCTCCTGAATCGACTCGGGTGCGGTCAGATCGGGCGATGAGGTGTCTCCGGCCATCGAGGTAGTCGTTCTTCATAGACGGACGGTTATAAACCGATCCCAAGCGCGATGAAAGTGAAACGGTCGTAACACTGTGACAGGGTGCGGGGATTGCAAGCCATACCATGAAGTTCGACGACCGGTAACCACCCGCTCGGGTTAGTGAAACATGGACTACCGATGTACCGAGTGTCGTTGGTCGACCGACGATAGCTCGACGGATGACCCGGGTGCCACGGCGATTCGACACTACGTCGAAACCGGGCACTCGGTCGAACAGTACTCGACGACTGTGGCGCCGACGGACGCCCACAAGCGACTCGAAACGCCTTCGGACTGATCGACTGCCCACGTTTCACTTCCCGAACCCACTCATGCTCCTGTGGACCGTCGAATCCGCGACGGGAACTATTTCCATGATCCTCGACCCGCCCGTTGGAACCGTCGTCCGTAGATCCGCGGCGGATTGCTCGTTCGGGAGTGACGGACCCGGGCGGGAACGCTCGAATACCGGGTCGAGGCGGAATCCGCGAGCGGCCCCCGGGAAAGCGTTGCACCCCTCGCTGGCCGGGAGGCGGACCGACTCGTCCCGCCGACTGAGTCGCGATTGTGCTCGTAGAACGCCCGGAGCGTTTCGTGGGCTTCGAACAGTGCCGTCCGGAACGCCTCGGTCGCGTTCCCGATCGATCGTAGTAGCGCCTCGCGTCGGGCGCCGACGCCGACCCGGCTCTCCGCGCCGCCCGTTCCGGTGGCTGTTTCGGTCTCCTCGTCCCCGAAATCGGCGTCCGTGTCGATGACGTCCGCGAGTTCGATGTCGAGATCGCGCTTGGCGTCGCGAAGCGCCGGGAGGTCGACCGCCTCCCAGAGCTCCCGGAGTTCGATCGCCTCGTTCAGTTCCCTGAGATCGATCGCCTCGCCCGCGTCGCCCGCGGCGATCGCGTCGGGAACGGTTTCGACGTCGACGACGTCGGGCAACGCTTCGGGCGCGATCGCATCGGGAAGCTCCTCGAAATCGATCGTCGTGAGAAGGGCCTCGACCGCGGCGACGATGTCCCACAGCTCCCCCGCGATCTCGATGAGACGCGTGTCGTCCGTCTCGTCAACGATCGCCGCCTTGAACCGTTCGAGGTGTTCCGCGACGGCGGTAAACGGAGTCTCTACCCGATCCGGTCGGCTGGACGTTTCGGTGCGACTCATCGCATTCCCTACGCCGCGCGACGAAATCAACCTTTCTCGTAGCCATCTACTGTGCTCCAGCCGTCGGTTCGGCTCTGCGTGCCTGTACGTGATCTTTTAGCGTCGGGGGGTATTGGCGCCGAAAAGAGATTCCTCGGAGAGCGGACCGCGCCCGCTCGCCGTTACTTGAACGCCCGGTGGAAGAAGGCGAGTGCCGCTCCCAGCATCGCACCGTTCTTGATGAAGTGGTTCAGTTCGTTCTGTTTCTGCTCGTCGGGCGCGTTCCAGAAGTCGTGCATCGTCGGAGTCACGCCCGCGAGGAACGTGACGACGGCGCCCGTCGCCAGTTTCGGGAACCGCCAGAGTGCGATCCCAACGCTCCCGAGTGCGAGCATCCCGCTCGTGGCAGGAACGAGGAGGTCGGCGTGTTTGATCTCCTTCGATTCGGCATAGGCGATCTGGCCCTCCATTCCCCGGAAGCTGTTGATCGCCGCCGCGAGCAACATTCCGCCGAACAGCAGTCGTCCGAGCAGTGCGGGTGGATCGTGCTTTGCCGCCGGTTTCGAGCCGCGTCTGTCGCTCATATCACCCTCTATGGCCGGTAGGTATTTATAGATTTACCACTTGGTAAGACCGTAGCAATATGGGACAGATCAACGGTTTACATCACGTAACGGCGTTCGCAAGCGACGCACAGGCAAACCTCGATTTCTTCCGTAAGGTGCTAGGGATGCGGTTCGTCAAACGAACCGTCCGGTTCGACATCCCCGAGGAGATCTATCATTTCTACTACGGTGACGAGGTCGGAACCGCCGGTTCGATCGTGACGTTCTTCCCGATTCAGGACATGCCGGAGGGAAGCCTCGGGAAGGGACAGCTCAGTGCCGCCGGGCTGGTGATCCCCGAGGGATCGGTCGAGTACTGGACCGATCGGTTCGAGGAACACGACGTCGAGTATACCGTCGAGGAACGTTTCGACGAGACGGCCATCGGCTTTTCGGACCCCGACGGAACGCCGTTTGAACTCGTTACCGGCGAGTCCGACATCGAAGCGTGGGGCGACGGACCGGTTCCCGCCGAACACGGCATTGAGGGGCTTCACAGCGTGACGGTCCACTCGAACGACCCCACCGGAAGCTTCAGAGCGCTCGACACCATGGACTGGGATCGGGTCGGCCGGCACGACGAACCACAGGCCGGCGACCGCGTTCGGTTCCAGGCTCCGGGCGACACGACGGGCGCGGAGTTCGTCGACGTGTTGATCCGCCCGAACGCTCCACAGGGCGTGATGGGCACCGGAACCTTCCTCCACGTCGCCTTCGACGCGGGCGAGATGTGGGAACAAAAGGAGTGGAGCGAGCGCTTTCGCGACGCCGACCTGATCACGACCTCCCGAAAGGATCGGGACTACTTCTGGTCGATGTACTTCACCGAGCCCGGCGGCTCGATCTTCGAGTTCGCGACCACCGGCCCTGGGGTCACCCTCGATGAGGACGTCTCGGAGCTCGGCGAGAAGCTCCGGGTACCCGACTGGCTCGACGTCGACGTCGAGTACATCGACGAACAGCTACCGGACATCACCGTCGACTGAGGCCCGATCGTTAGGAATATCGACGCTGACGTTCGGGACGAGACGCGGGAGGACGAACCGGTCGATCGCCGCACGCGCCCGCTCAGGGGCCTCTTTTTGTCCCAGTGAGATCCGGCGTGCCCGCGCCGAGTGGATGACGTCGGTCAGCAGCTGTGAGAACTCCATCGCGTCGACCTCGGTAAAGGTCCCGTCGTCGATCCCCGCCTGGATCACGTCGGCGAGCCCGACGACCATCCCCTCGTAGTGCTCGTTGAATAACTCCCTATGGGTCTCGTTGTGCTGGGCCTGTGAGAACAGCTCGTGATAGACTTTCATGCGTTCCCAGTGGTCGAACCCGTCGATGTCGGGCCCGAACATACACTGGTCGATCCGGATCCGGAGGTGGTCCCAGTGGCCCTCGGCGTCGACGATGTCGTCGTCCTTGTACTGGGCGATGACGTACTCCAGAAACGACGAGATCAGCTCGTGTTTGCTGTTGTAGTGGTAGTGGATCACGGGACGGGTCATCTCGAATTCCTCGCCGATGTCGCGCATCCGGAGATCGGCGTAGCCGTGCTTGCTGAGCGCGCGGAAGGTCGCCTCCATGATGGCCTTCCGGGTTTCCTCCGAGGAGGCACGCCCGTCGGGACTGCTCATACGGACGAATCGCGGTTCGAGCGTTTATACTCACCGCGCCGAAGCCTACCAGATGGTAAGAGGTATGTGGCTGTGCGTCACAGGAATGTGTATGCGAACCAGCGACGAACACGGGGAGAAGCGATGAGGCTCGGACAGTTCACCGCCGAGAGCGGCGACGATCCGTGGGCAGGCATTGAGAACGAGGACGGCGTCGTCCGGCTCGGAGAGGCGGCCGAAGCCGCCGGTGTCTCGTTTCCAGTGGAGCTTCGGGAAATCCTTGGCGAGTGGCGCTGGCGCGAGAAGGCGGATCTCGTGCTCGAGTACGCCCTCGAGACCGGGACGGGCCTCTACGACCGGGACGGCCTCACCCAGTGCGAGCCGATTACCGACCCCCAGAAGGTGGTCTGCGTCGGGTTGAACTACGCCGACCACGCGGACGAGGGCGGGTTCGACGCGCCCGACGAGCCCGTGCTGTTCTCGAAGTTCCCCCAGTCGATCGTCGGTCCCGACGAGCCCGTCGAGTGGGACCCCGAGCTCACCGAAGCAGTCGATTACGAGGCCGAACTCGTGGCCGTGATCGGTGAACAGGCACGAAACGTCTCGGAGGAAGAGGCTCTCGACTACGTCGCGGGTTACACGGTCGGTAACGACGTCTCGGCACGCGACCTTCAGATGGCCGACGAGCAGTGGGTGCGAGGAAAGAGCCTCGATACGTTCGCGCCCCTCGGTCCGGACCTCGTGACGCCCGAGGAGATCGACGACATCGGCGACCTCGATATCTGGGCCGAGGTGGACGGCGAGCGCCTGCAGGACGCGAACACGCAGTATCTCATCTTCGATATCGCCGAACTCGTTTCCTTCTGTAGCCGGGCGTTCACCCTCAAACCGGGCGACCTGATCTATACGGGGACGCCCGACGGCGTCGGCTACTTCCGTGAGCCACAGGTGCTCCTCGACGACGGTGACACCGTCACGGTCGGCGTCGAGGGGATCGGTGAGCTGACCAACACCTGCCGGCACACCTGAGTCGATGCCCCACGAGTATCCCACCCGTCGGCCGACCGACCGCGATCACCGCACCGAGGGAGCGGCCGCCGACCTCCCGTCAGAACTGACGACCATCCCGTGGATCGACGTCCACAACCACGCGCACACGCTCTCGTGGAACGACCGTGAGAAGTTCGCCCTGAGTGGCTGTCATGCGATGGTGATGATGGCCGCCGCTTACTACTGGACGCCCTACAAACCCGTCGCGCCCGAGGACGTGCGCTCCCTCTGGGACGACGCGCTCGCCCGGCTCGGGCCGATCCGCGACGCCCACCCCTTCGACGCTTCGCTCGGGATCGGCATCCACACCGGCGCGCGCGTCGAGGACTACGACGAGCTTCTCGATACCATGCCCGAGTACTGCGCGCTCGACGAGGTGAGTGCCGTCGGCGAGATCGGGATCACCGAATCACAGCACGTCGCCGGGTGGGATCTCGAGGGACAGAAGGACGTGACCCGCCGGCAACTCGAAATCGCCGCCGACCACGACCTGCCGGCGATCCTGCACACGCCGGCGGATCTCAGGGACGTCGAGTTCCCCGACCGGGTCCACGGGTCGATTCCCGGCTACGAGGTCGACGCCTCGCTCGGACAGGAACCGGTCCTCACCGGCGAGAACCCGAAACGTGAGGCCATCGAGATCGACGTCGACCTCGCCGCCGAGGCGGGACTGCCCGAAGAGCGAGTGGTGCTCTCGCACGCCGACAAGACGGTCGCGCCGTACGTGCTCGAGAACACCGATTGCTATCTCAGTTTCACCGTCAGCTATCCCTGGTTGCTGGGCGTCGAGCCCCACCACGTCGCCGAGGTCGTCGCCGAGTACGGTCCCGAGCGGGTGCTGGTCGAGACGGACAGTGCGGGCATCCTCCGTAGCGACGTCTTCGCGTACAAGCGGACGATCTTCGAACTCTACCGGATGGGCCTGGACGTCGAGACGATCCGGCAGGTCGTCTACGAGAACCCGCGAGAGCTACTGGGCCGAAGGGAGTAGAGTCACCTGTCCACGAGAAGCACTTCAAAGGGACCCGATGCCGGAGCTACTGGAGCCAGCCGCGCGTACGGAGGTAGTTCGCCCCCCAGTCGAAAAAGGCGGCCAGCCGGCCGGTGTTGTCGGTCCACTCGCGACGACAGTTCTGACACCGGTGGCGAATCCACACCTCGTCCTCGGGGGTCCACGATGTGATCGCGTCGTTCTCACAGTACGGACACCGATCCGGGACGTTGATGTGGTCGGTCCTGCTGTCCCGGGTGGCAAACTGCACGAGCGATTCGGTCCTGTCGGTTTGTTTCAGGAGGATCCGACACTGCGGACAGCGCCACTCGATAGGTGACTCCGAGTCGACCGGGTGGTGTTCACCGCATGAGGGACACTTGAGGCGGGTTCTCTCGGACATGATTGGACATCGCTGCGACCGCGACAGCGGGGCTCTCGATTCCTACGAGCCTCGCGCTCGTAACCTTGTTGGCCCGCGTCCCGGATCCCCGCCGGGGATACGCCCGCGATTGCGGCCGGGATCGGAAGGGATTTGCATTACCGCGGTAGCCGATACCTAATGACGCACGATATCGCAGTGATTCCGGGTGACGGGATCGGCACCGAGGTCGTCGAACACTCGATCCCGGCCGTCGAGGAGGCCGTCACCGCCGCCGGCGTCGACGTCGGGTTCACCCACTATGACTGGGGCAGCGATCGCTATCTCGCGGAGGGAGCGATGATACCCGCGGACGGGCTCGATCGACTTCAGGAGCACGACGCCATCTTTCTAGGCGCCGTGGGCCACCCGGACGTCCCCGATCACGTCACTCTACACGGCTTGCGACTGGAGATCACGAAGGGGTTCAAACAGCACGTCTGTAAGCGCCCCACGTACCTGTACGAGGGGATCACCGGCCCGCTGCGTGGGTACTCCGGCGGCGACATCGACTTCGTCGTCTACCGGCAGAACACGGAGGGCGAGTACGCCCACATCGGCGGCCGGGAGTACCGGGGTCACGACAACGAGGTCGCGTTTCAGGGGGCGATGTTCACCCGCGAGGGAACCGAGACCATCGTTCGAGCGGCGTTCGAGGCCGCAACCGAGCGTGAAGGGGCGCTAACGAACGTCACGAAGTCCAACGCCCAGGCCCACGGAATGGTCTTCTGGGACGACGTCGTCGAGGAGGTCGGTGCGGAGTACCCCGACGTCGAGGTGGAACGATTGCTCGTGGACGCGGCCAGCATGGACTTCGTCAGGCGCCCCGAGGAGTTCGACGTGATCGTCGCCTCGAACCTCTTCGGGGACATCCTCACCGACCTCGGGGCCGGTATCTCGGGGAGCATGGGACTCGCTCCGTCCTCGAACATCGACCCGACGCGCACCTATCCTTCGATGTTCGAGCCCGTCCACGGCAGCGCCTTCGACATCACCGGCGAAGGGATCGCCAACCCCATTGCCACTGTCCTCTCGTGGGGACTGCTCTGGGACCACCTCGGCGAAGAAGCGGTCGCGCGGGAACTCCGGGCGGCGGTCGCAGATCAGCTCGCGGATAGCGACGCCCCGCGCACCCCCGATATCGGCGGCGAGTCGGGAACCGAGGCGGTCGCAGGCGACCTCCGGACCCGAATCGAGTGAACGGCCTTCTTCGGTGGGGATGGTAATCGACCGATTCAACCCCACCGGTCGTCCGTACCCTCGTGAAATCCAAAAAACACTGCATAAGCAACCAACGATACGATACCACGAATCGAAGTCGTCTCCGACAGTCAGCAGCCGTCACGCGGCCGATCGAAACCGGGTTCCTCGATCCGGTCATGACGTTCTACAACGAAACAACCCACCCGGCGGTGTATCCACCGGTTCACTGGACGGCGTCGACCTGCCTTTTCGGCGTTTCGGTAACGAGCAAGCGGGCGCGTTCCATGTCTCGAGCAGGCACGGAACGCTTGCGTTCGACCCGATCAGGGGTTGCTCTCATCCGTCCCCCACCGGCCGTGAGCGTCCGGCGCCCACTCGGTCGGGACCGTCCGATCCGGGTTTTCGGGGCACATCGACCGATGTCCGTTCAGCGCTCGTTTCGTCAGAAATCCCTTCTCGCAGCGGGGACACTCTACTACCATCGTTCGACGGCTAGTCCACTTCTCCCTATGTCAATTTTTTGATTGGCACTCCGTCGGACTTGCGTGACCACGGGGAACGCGGGACGGCGGCGATATGCTCTCGCAATTGCCCTTTCAATAATATAATTTAATCTAGATATAGTTTAACGAATGTAGCTATCGGTGATATCGGGAAATGAGATATGAGGGATACCAGCGTACGGGTCGGTGTATGGATGACTTGACGGGATTTCAGCGGGACCTCCTGTACGTGATCGCCGGCCTCGACGATCCACACGGGCTGGCGATCAAGAGCACTCTCGAGGAGTACTACGACGACGAGGTCCACCACGGGCGACTCTACCCCAATCTGGACACGCTCTGTGATAAGGGACTGGTCGAAAAGGGATCCCTGGACCGACGGACCAACGTCTACGCCCTCACCGCCCGCGGCCGGCGAGAACTGGAGGCGCGACGGGAGTGGGAGATCCGGTACGTTCCAGCCGAATAGCGATCTCGGATACGGGGACTGTTCGTCGCCTGATCGCCGTGTTTCGAGCGCGGCGAATCCCCCATCCGTCGTACTGTCCCGCGACCGCCGTTAGTGGTCGTGTCCCGTCATCTCGGCGAAGGACACGCCGAACCGGTCCTCGAACAGTGCCATCGTTTCCTCCTCGATCGTCCGGAGGTCGTCGTCGGGTTCGCCCGGCGAGTGGTGCAACATCGCGTGGACCTGCTGGGCGGCCGAAAGCATCGCCAGGTCGCCGAGAGTTTCCGCGGACGTCTCATCGCCGTCTGCGAGCGTCTCGAGGAGTGCGGTCGGGACGACCACCTCGTCGCTCGACCCGTCGTCGCCGTCGATCGCGAACGTAACTGAGGGAGCCATACCCCGTACTGGGCGGGCGAACGAATAGATCCGTTGGTTGCGATCGGTCTCGCTTCCCCTTGACCGCCAAGGCCATCGGCTGCGTAGCCGGAGAACCAACTCGGATATTTTCATCGAGTCGTCACTCGAGACCAGAATCGTCTACCGACCGAGAGACGAAAAGTTGACAACGACCTCGTCCAGTGATCTGGCATGGACGACCTGACCGGGTTTCAGCGGGATCTCCTGTGGGCAATCGCTGGACTCGATGAACCACACGGGCTTGCGATAAAGGACGTCATCGAGGAGTACTACGGCTCGGAGGTCCACCACGGGCGTCTGTATCCGAACCTCGATACCCTCGTCGAGAAGGGACTGGTCGAGAAAGGGGAGATGGACAAGCGAACGAACGTCTACTCGGTCTCCAAGCGTGGGCGTCGGGAACTCGAATCGCGACGCGAGTGGGAACGACAGTTCATGGACACGGAAGCCGAGCCGACCAACTGACCACCGGATACTCACCGTCCTTCGATACGCCTGACCCGTCTGCTCCCCGGTAGGAACGACGGGCCGTGGTTCGGACAGTCAGATCCCCGTCTTTCGTCCCCGTCGACGCGGACGATCAGTGTGATTCCTTTATAGATAGCCGCGGCCCGCCTCGTAGTAGCGGTCGACCCGGCGCATCCCATCGATAAACGCGGGCAGGTCGACGGAGACGGCCGTACAGTCGGTACGTTGCAGCTCGTAGAGGGTGTTTCGCCATTCGGTTTCGAAGTGCTCCTCGATGCCGGCGGTCCGTATTCGGCGGGCGATCCGGTTTCGCGTCTCAGTGGAGACGCCGTCCACCGGAAGGTCATCGACCACACCGGTTTCGAGGGCCCTCGCGATCACTCCGGAGGTGTAATCACCCTCGACCAGCTCCCGTTCCCAGGTCGCGATCCAGTTTCCGATTCGGGCCAGATACTGAACGTACCAGGTGATCGAACGGAGGGTGCTGAGATCGGCCCGGGAGAACCCGGGGGAGTACATGAGATCGAGGTCGACGTAGGAGTAGACGGCCATATTGTGCGAGTCGTAGAGCTTACACTCCCGGGTATTGCCCATCGCCGGGTTGTCGTTGAGGAGGAGGCTGTAATCGATGGCGTTGAGCGTCTGTCCGACGTCGAAGTCGAACAGCGCCCGATACTCCCCGTAAAACGGCGCGTCCCGTTGGCGCTGCTCGAACCCGTTCCAGACCGTCTCGGCGAACCGAAGCCGCTTTTCGTCGAGCCCGTGTCGGTCATAGGAGATCTCCTGATGGGGACGGGACAGCTTTCGGGCCTCGTCGAACGTCTCGCCGTCGCCGTGGATCTCCGCGAGGTCGTCGAGCAATGTGATGTAGATCGCGAGGAGGAGTTTCTGCTCGAGGAGCTGGTCCGCATACCGCGCTTCGACGGTCGAGAGTCTGAACAGCGGGATCACTTCGTAGAGCCATTTCCAGAGGTACGGATCCCGATCCCCGATGGTGTCGTTGTACTCGTCTGCGAGACGGGCGAGGCCGGGCGGCAGGGTGACCGCCCTTACGTCCCGTAGAATCGCGTCGGAATCCCCGTCCTCGATGGCTGGCTGACTTACCATGAGCAATCCGATAACTCTACTATAAATACATAGTTTTTGTGATCTAATTTTTCTAGTACTATATATGTAAATCATCATATGAGCCGAATACGACGTAACGATCCCCTTTTCAGGCCGGACCACGCTCCACCACCCTCTATCAGTGCCTCGTCACAAACGTGCAACAGACCGAATCGAGACCGCTCGAAACGCCGACGTCGGAGGAAGCGGTGCGGAAATCGGTCGGTACGCCCTGCTATGCGTATCGGCTTTGCGCCGGCGACTGGCGCGAACGCGAGAACCGTCAAACCGGCCCTTCAGTCAATCGAACTCGCCGCGCTCGACGATCCGGCTGTATTCCGCTGGCGAGCCCGACGGGTGTCATGGAGGGGTACGCACGGCTCCGGCGGGAACGCGAGCTCTCACGTACGACGTCGCCTCTCGACGGAGTGAGGAAGTCCGCCTCGAATCAATGCACGGCGAGTTTCCCACGGTGGAGTTCCGAATGGATCTGTATAGCTCTCGTGCCGGTGAATCGCAGCTAGATCCGTAGTACCATCGCACGAGACCGGCCAAACGGTGTCGGTGAACATGGTCGCCCGATTCGGCGTTTCGGGCGACGTCAGTTCGGCGTACAGAACATCTGCGTGATGTAGACGTCCCGACCGGTGACGGCAACGCCGATCCCCTCGGCCTCGTAGTCGCCGCGGATGTTCCGGCGGTGGCCCAACGAGTCGAGCCAGCCCTCGACGGTACTGTCGGCGATCGAATCGGCGTCCTCGTCGCTGACGCTACCGGAGGACTCCCACGCGATGTTCTCGGCCCACGCGCGACAGTCGATGCCAGCAGCGTCGAGGCGATCGTCCGGTCCTTCCCCCTCGAGATTGTCGTGGTCGAAGTAGTCCCGGTCGGCCATGTCCTCCGAATGGGCGCGGGCGACGCTCGCGAGGTCGTCGTGATATGCAAGCCCGCCGAGCCCCTCGTCGGATCGGTAGGCGTTGATCTCGGCGTGGACGCGCTGCTCGACGCGCGCCTCGAACGACGACGGTTCGGGTTCGGGTCCCGGGTCCCCGCCCGAGTCGCCTCCCTCGCTATCGTCGTCGTCCGAATCGCCACTTCCGTCCGCACCCTGGTCCGACTCGTCGTCACCACCGTCGCCGTCAGCGTTATCGGACTCGTCCGGTTCAGGCTCCGGCTCGGGATCGTTCTCGCCCGGTTCCTCGCCCAAATCGTCGTCCTCCGGCTCGTCCTCATCGTCCTCGTTCCCTTCCTCATCATCCCACCAATCCCGATCCCCGTCCTCGGTCTCCCCGTCCCGATCGTCCCACCGGGTTCGATCGTCGCGGTGGTCCCGGTCGCGGTCGTAGCCCCATCCGTGCTCGCGGCCGCGTCCCTTGTGGCCGCGGCACCACTTCCCGCAGCCGCCGCGTCGGCGACGGCGGTTCCGGTCGCTCTTTCTCTTTCGTTTCCGGTCCCGATCGCGCTTCCGTCGGCGTTCGTATCTGCCGTGGGCGGCTGCCGGTGCGGAACAGCCCGTGAGGGCGAGCCCGGCCGCGCCGAGTGCTTGGAGGGTCGTTCGTCGGTTCTGCTGTGCGTCGCCGCTGTCGTTGTCGGTAGTGTCGGTTTCGTCGTCCATGGTTGGGATAGTCATCCTCGATCGGTGGCAGCTCGCGCATAGATTATTTTTATTTATTTCTGACTAATCTTTATCTGTTAGCCACCACTATAAACTAAATTATTTTCCACTATATTAATCTACTGAATTTAATTATGCGTGATTAATAATGATAATATGACCCCCTCCCGTCGGGACCGACCGAACGGCCAGCGGGCGCGTCTCGGTTCAGTAGTCGACCGAGACGAGCACGATGAGCATCACCACGCCGGCGAGTCCGGCGACGCCGAGAAACGCCTCGTCGAAGTAGCCCTGATCCGCGACGGCACCGAAGAGAACCGGGCTTAGCGCGCCGAGCCCGATGTAAACCGTCCGCAGCGCGCCGAGGTTCGTCCCCCGCGTTCCGTCCGGCAGGCGACGGGTGAGGTCCGAGATTACGATCGTCTCGAACCCGAGGATGCTACTAGCGAGCGCGGTCAGGGGAACGAGCAGCCAGACGTCGTGCACGAACGGGAGTGCAACCAGAGCCAGACAGGTCGTGCTCATGATGGCCAACAGCGGGAGCTGTACGCCGACCCGGTCGTACGCCCGGCCGGCGATCGGTTTCATCAGGATTCCGAGGGCGAAAAAGGCGCCGAACAGGACGGTCGAGAGCTGCGTCGCGAGCCCCTTCTCGTCGATCAGATACGTCGGGTAGAACCCGATGAACGCCTGCATGATCACGCTCCACAGCATGAGCAACACGGTTCCACGCAGTACGGCTGGTTGGAGTAGCGTCGAGACGACGCCGTCAAGCGCGAGGCTCTCGCGTAGCGTAGTCGTTCTCGACTCAGGTCTCGGAAGCGTCGACCAGAGGCCGATCGCCGCGAGGACGAACAGCGGAACGGCGATCCCAAAACTGTACTGCCAGGTCACCGCAACCGCGACGAACCCGGCGGTGGGCGGCATGATCGCGTTTCCGAGATCGCCGGCCGCCAACGTCACGCCCGTCGCCGTACCGATCTGCTCGGGGTAGATCTCGTTGAGGATCGTGAACCGTGAGACGCCGTACAGCGCCGTCCCCAGCCCGAACAGGGCCGTCGCAGCGAACAGGACCAACGCCGAGTTCGCGAGGACGACGAGCGCGAGCATCGTCGCCGCTAAAAGGGAGCTGGCGATCAACAGCAGGCGCTCGCCGACCCAATCGGCGAGGATCCCGCCGGGGAGCTGTCCACACGCGTAGGCCACCCACAGGACGGTCAGGAGGAGTCCGGCGGTCGCGAGCGTGAGGCCATACGCATCGCGGAGATGGGGCAACAGCGCTGGATAGACCATCCGAACGCTGATCGAGAGGAACCAGCCGAAGGCGACCGCGAGGAGCATCTTCCCGCGGCCGCCGCTTCGGAGGTCCGCGATCACCTGTTTCGAAGTCGAGAGGGAGCGTATCAACGGTGGTCGTCACCTACCTACTCGTTCTCGGTCACGCTGTTGAGTCTTCTTCTTTCCTCGGGCAAGAAGCGCGGATCACTCAGGTGGTCGAACACGAACGTCGATGTGTTCTCCGTCGGTGACTGTCGCTTACTCCTCGACGGTTATCGTGATGGGATCCGTGGCGAGCGGGTAGGCCTCGTGTACGCCGTTTGCGACCTGAACGAGGACGTCGTGCTCGCCCACTTCGAGGTCGCTGGCGTCGACCTCCGGCGTTTCGGTTCCGTCCCCGAAATGCAGATGCTGGTCGTCGGTCGGGATGACCGTGCCCGTGTCGACGGGATCCGTATCTATCAGTACGTGATGGTGGCCAGCGTTCTGGGTGACCTCGCCAGCCTCCTCGAGAACGACGTTCTCGACGCTCGGTTCGAACGTGATCGTCTCTCCGGTCGAGAACGTCGCACCGTCCTGGGGCGCGTCGAGACCGATCTCGCCGGCGCCGTCGACCGTAACGGACTGCGTATCGGTTAGCGATAGCGCGACGTGTTCCCCATTGCCCATCTGAAGCGTGAGTTCGTGCTCGCCCGGTTCGAGATCGAGGACGCCGCGCTCGGAGCCATCGCCGAAGTGCAGATGCTGGTCGTCGTTCGGGATCGTCTCCCCCGGTTCGATTTGCTCGGTATCGATCAGGACGTGAAAGTGGCCTGCACCCTCGTTGACCTCCCCCGCTTCCTCTACGGTGAAGTTCTCGGCCTCGAAAAAAGCGACGAGCGGAGTATACAGACCGTCGAGTTCGTCGGCCGTCGGCACCGACAACGAGACGCTCGCGTCCTCCGGGACCGACGGTTCGTCCGCCGCCGACCCGTTATCGTCCGTCGAGCCGTTCTCCTCCGTCTCGTCCGACTCTGATTGTGTACAACCGGCGACGCTGGCTGCAGCGACTCCCGTTGCTGTCCCTACAATGAACCCACGGCGTGAAACATCCTGTTGCATTCATATTTGAATCTGTATTGTATAGTCTAAAATTTTTCTATGGGTGCAAATATAAAATAAATTATATAATATATAATTTAATATTAATTTTTCTGATAAACGGATATCGGCGGAACGGTCGCCAGTACGGAGACCGACGATGTCGTCACGCCCAGGAGATCGATTATTTCGAAACCCTCTCCGTAAAGTCCGATTCCGTTCCGAGTCCGCCGATCGATTGCGCCGCTTTCAGACTGTTCTCCGACCAAACGTGAACACAACCTCTCACGAGGAGCGCGGTTACCGCTGCCGAAAGAACGCCACTCACTGTTAATGCATTCATTTCTATATCTAAAAAAGATATTGTAATAACTTTATTTATAGATAGAATGGAATGTACAATAGAGTCTCTCGATGTACTCGGGTTCGGTCGGCAACACTCGGAGGGACCGTTGTCGTGGCGTATTATAGGAATCCAGCACCGAAACACGGTATGGAACAATCCGGACCGACAGCTCCCACGAAGGACGACTGGAGGCTTCGGACACTGGGGTTTCGTTCGGATTGACGATCGCCGCAACCGTTCTCTCAGTCGTCTCGGGTGTTCTCGTTGTTATTCCTCTGTTCGTTCTGGGAGTCGATACGAGAGCCCGGCTGCCATCGTGATCCGCCTCGTCGGCGATCAGATCGGGTCCTCGCCGTTGGCCACCTGTACGTCCGTCGCTATGGCCTGTCCGTTCCGTTTCACCGACCGAACCGTCGTGGTATCAGGTATGCGATCGGCGGGGCTGTCACTGCGCTCGCCGTCGCTACCGGCGCGACTGTCCTCCTCACTCGTCTAGGACTCACCCCCGGAACGGTACTCGATTCCGATTACCGTCCACGCACTCTACAATACCGTTCTCTTCACGACGGGATACATCACCGTATAGCCGGCGACACGATCCGATACAGGAGCGAACAGCAACCGATCGTTCACCGTGAATCGCTGCCGCGATAGAACCCCCGAACTGGGTCTTCGAGAATACCTGCATAGCGCGTTCCCTCAGTTTCGCCTTCCGAAAACACCAAAACGCTTATTGGTATACACTATAGATTTATAGACGAGCTTTAGCTTTGTCATGATTATGGGGAATTAGTGTAGCCACCTGACCGCGAACGCTGACAATGCCTATCGCGTCAACCGGCGATCGGATATCGCCCATGTTCCTGATATATCCGTCGAGGTAGCTGGATCGAACGATATAATTCATCGTTTGTATATACTGAACGGCTATCCAAAACGACCCTGTTCATGATTCTATTCTCTTCTTTTCCCACGATAATTACAGTCATATACTCGTCAAGCACGTTGTCGCCGCTTTCGATCCTCGGTAGGTCATGGGACTCCAGTCCCCTCGTTTCCTCGTTTGTATATATTGAATAACGGTTCGATCGAGACCGTCGTCGGGAGAGATCGTCCTCGTCCCCTGTGATCGTCACCCCGTTGTGTGGCCATCCCGCCCGGAGCGATTACGATCCATCGGATCCCAGGGCGACGCTATCGACAACGAAGAGCGGCGGCTCAAGTCCTCCGAATCGCCGTAATTTGCTGTGATCGGCGTACCGGAGCACAAAAGCGGTTCAGTGCCCGACCGCAGCGACGGGTTCCACCGCGACCCCACTCCATGCGAAGGCGGTGGTCAACTCCCTCGGTACGTCGTATATCCTCCCGGAGACAGGAGGAGCGGCACGTGGTAGTGTTCGTCCGTGTCATCAATGACGAACCGGACGGGAACCGTCTCTAAGAACGACGATTCCGACTCCCCCTGGCGGTAGTACTCCCCGACGTCGAACAGGAGCTGATACGTACCGGTTTCCATCCGATCAGCGGTCAACAGGGGCTCGTCGAGTCGCCCATCGTCGTTGGTCGTTCCTCGGTTGATCGTTTCCGCATTGCCCGAACTATCCAATCGCTGAAGCGTCACGTCGACGCCGGACGCGGGCCCCTCGCGACCGGTATCAAGGACGTGGGTGGTCAGTCCCGCACTCATTGTTCCTCCAGGTCACTGCGATCCATCGAGAACTGTTGATAGCCGGTCGGACGGGGCGGCTCCCGGAGGACTTTCGCATCCCCCTCCAAATCGTCGCGCACCTCGATCCACGTCCGGTTGTTCGCTTCGAAACTGACGGATTCGAGCTGCGGATACCGTTCCAAGACACGGAGGCCGATCTGATAGATCAGGTCCTGGATCGAGTTCGAGTTCACCTCGTGGAACACGACGTGGGCGATGTCGCGGACTTGCTCGGCCGGGACGTACCGCTGGGGGTCATCCCCCAGCGCGTCCTCCGGATCGGCGTAGGTCCAGAAGACGTCAAGCGCGATGTAGAGCGCGCGGTCCTCCCGTTCGGGAAGCGTGGTGTACTCGTCCTGAACGTACCCGGTAAAGGAGTTCTCCTTGACTTTGACGAGTTCGATCTCGGTAACACCGCTCGTTTGTTCTTCGAACCGCAACTCGTCGCCGTCCCGTTCGAGGGACACCTCGCCAAACGCCGATTCGTCGTCGGAGACGCGGAACACGAGGTCGCTCGGTTCGAACCCGTCCTCGCCCGGCACCGGTCGTTCGTCGAACGGATACTCGATGGCCGACATCTTCACCGCCTCGACGTGCGGGTAGGTCTCAAGGAACTCCGTTCCGACGAAATGGAGAAAGCCCTCCGCCGTCGCTCCCTCGTACTCCCCTGCCTGATGGAGCACGAAGTTCTTCATCGAATCCGTCGCTACCACCGTGGTGTTGTCCGCCTCGCTGAACGACGGCAAGAACTCCTCCCCCTCGAACTGTACGCGCACTTCCAGTCCGAAGAGGATGTTGTCACGGCCGTCGAAGGACGATTCCGGAATAGTCCGAACGTCCTCCAACGGGTTCGCGTAGGTCCGGTAGACCGCAATCTTCTCCTTTCCGTAGTTCATCGTTCGTCGATCGGTACCCCGCTGTTCTGCGTCGGTTTCGTTGCTATAACTCATGCGTAGTACGGCAGTGTTTGTGTCGCTGTTCTTCGGTGGTCGTGCTCAGTGGTTCGGTCGTCATCAGTGTCGCTCCTGTCTCCCGTCGCGCGATGCCGTTAGCTCATCGAGTCGAAGTTCTGCGATGGCGTTGACCTCGTCCAAGGCGGTCCGGAACTCCTCGGACCGGGAGTGCTCGATCCGGTCTTCCATGGCCCGCTGGATCGCATCGACGGATTCGTCTTTCACCGCCATGATGAACGGGAACCCGAACGTCTCCCGGTAGGTCTCGTTCAGACGGTGAAACGTTTCGTACTGGTCGGGACTCAGCTGATCGAGTCCGGCGGAGGCCTGTTCCTCTCGGGACTCGTCGGTCATCTCCGTACGCTCGCCGAGATCGGGATGGGCCCGCAATAGCTCCAGCCGTTCGTCCCGTGAGGCGTTGCGAACGACGTCCGCCATGGTCCGCTGCAGGTCGTCGATGGAGGAGAACGGCCGTTCCGACCAGGCTCGCGTAGCTACCCACGGCGATTCCTCGTACACGCCACCGAGGGCGTCCACGAACTGTTCTTCGTCGGACTGATTCAGGTCCTCAACCGTGAGTCGCGTCATCGCGTCTCAGATGGGGTACACTCAGTACTTAAACTTTTCCTTAGATGGGACCCGTCAAGAACGACGGACGATACGTCACAGCCGTCGGTCATTCCTTGTAACCGTCGTTACTGTCGTCTACCGTCCTGATAGCCGCGACGATCGACGGTCGGCTGTCTTCATGCGGGGCTGGCTGGTCGGTTCTCCGCCGTCGGATGAGTGGTTCCGATAGCTTCAAAAGAAAACGTGTGGTACCGTATCATACAAGACGAATGGATCAGCAACTCCACCGGCATATCGACGAGGATAGGCTCCGAACGGACATCACGCAGACTGCCGAGTTCGGGTCGGTGACCGGCGAAGAGGGGCACTGTCGAACGGTCCTGACCGGAACGGACGCCAACAGACATGCCCGAGAGTACCTCGTCAAGGCACTCGCCGAGCGCGGTCTAGACGTGGCCATCGACGCGGTTGGCAACATCACCGGCCGGTGGGTACCGGAGGGTGTCAACCCAGCCGCGAGTGCGGTTGCGACCGGCAGTCATCTCGACTCAGTCATTTCCGGGGGGATCTTCGACGGCGTACTCGGCGTCTATGCGGGCCTCGAGTCGATCCGCGCCATGCAAGACGCCGCGCTCTCCCCCGATCGTCCGATCGAAATCGTCTCGTTCACAGAGGAGGAGGGCGGACGGTTTTCCGACGGCGTGCTCGGCTCCTCAGTCGCGATCGGTGCGACCGGCGTAGCGGACGCGCTCGCAACAAGCGACGACGACGGCGTAGCGCTTGCCGAAGCGTTGGAACGGATCGGATTCCGGGGCGAGGGACGTCTGGACGCCACGGCGTGGGACTCGTGGCTCGAACTCCACGTCGAACAGGGGACTCGATTGGAGGACGTCGGCGCTTCCGCCGGTATCGTGACACATATCACCGGGACGATCCGCTGTCATATCGATGTTATCGGCGAGGCGGACCACGCCGGAACCACGTCGATGACCTCTCGGACCGATGCGTTGACTGCGGCGAGCGAACTGGCGCTCGAAATCGAGTCGGTAACGAACGGGATCGTCGAAACGGACAGCGAGACCGCCGTCGGAACCGTCGGCCAGTTCGACGTCGAACCGGGCTCGATCAACGTCATCCCCGGTTCGGTCCATCTCGGGGTCGACATCCGCGACGTCGAGTACGACTCCATGGAGCGGATCGTCGCGAGCATTCGGCGCTGCTTGGGACGGTTGGAGGACGAACGCGGCGTCGAGACGTCGTTCAGCCGCCCGTACGATATCGAACCCACCTCAATGAGCGAACGCTGTATCACGGCCCTTCACGGTGCGGCCACGCGGACGGGTGTCGACACTGTAGATCTGCATTCCGGGGCCGGACACGATACGATGCACGTCGCAAAAGCGACCGATGGAGGCCTCGTTTTCGCCCCGTCGAAGGGCGGGTATTCACACAGCGCGGCCGAGTGGACCGACTGGAGCGACTGTGCCACCGCGACGCGGGTGCTCGCGGAGGCGCTCTACGATCTGGCGAGCGCGTGAGTTCGCGACCGACGACATGAGAGGTACGTGGAGAAGCGCCGACCGACCTACTCCTGCAGGCGGATCGTTACGTCCTTCAGTCCGGTTCGAAGCGTCTCCTGTTCCATCTCACGGAGTTCCTCGCGCGGTGCTTCAAGCGTCGCGACGTGGTTACCGGCGAGTTCGCCCGCCGGGCTCTTGAAACAGGTCGACCCGCACGGAACGAGGATCTCCTGTTCGTTCCTGTAGCCGGGGTAGAGGAGGATGTCCCCGTAGGAGGGATACACCGTGTGGTTCTCCCGTGGCAGCTCAGGCAGCTCGATCTCGTCGATGTTGATCCATGTCGCGTGACCACTCCAACGGACGTGCATCAACTCCGACTGCAGGGGAAGGAACTCCTTCACGGCAGCAACCGATTCGGGTGCCGCGTCCTCGTGCAGTTCCGCCGTAAACGACCGCTCTTCGATCTCGAATTCTAGTGCGCTCATTGGTACTGGCGTATGGCCGCCTCACAGTCGAGAGCGCTGGCAATTATCTCTTTCGGCTCCCCGAATGTGATAGGGCAGCGGTACATACCGTGGCATTGAACCGCTTCCCATGCCTCTGCCGAACCGCTATTGACTGGTCGCCCCGATTCCTGATCGCAATCGTTAGTTATCGTCCCAAACGGGGCACTCGCGGGGAACGAACTCGCCGCGACCGGCCTCGCCGACGACGACTCCGTCGTCGGCAACGGGTTCTCCCCGGAGATACGTCCGCTTTACCCTCCCGGTGACCTCGCGACCCTCGTAGATCGTGTAGTCGGCGATTGAGGCGTTGTCTCGCGCCGAGATCGTGTACGTTTCGTCCGGATCGAACAGCACGATATCCGCGTCGGTTCCCGGTTCGAGGGTCCCTTTCTGTGGGAGGCCGAACGTCTGTGCCGGGTTCGCACACATCACGCGGACGAGGAACGGGTACGACAACCCGCGCTCGTTCACGGCCTCGTCGTGAAACACCGGCAGACTCGTCTGCAAACCGTTCGCACCGAAGGGGTCCTCCCACCACTCGCTGTTCTCCTTCCGGTCGCGGGTTTGTGCGACGTGATCCGTCGAAACGACGCTCAGCGCGCCCTTTCTGAGGTGTTCGAACATCGCGTCGGTATCGTCACCGGTGCGGATCGGCGGCGCGATCTTCGGAAGGGTCCCCAGCTCCTCGTATACCTCATCGGTCAGGGTCGTATAGTGCGTACAGGTCTCGCCACGAACGTGACTACCGTCGTCTTGGTATCGGGCGAGGGCGTCTGCTGCCTTCCGACAGGAGGTGTGAATGCCGTAGTACTTCGTGCCGGTTTCCCGTGCGAGCCTGGCGACGTCGTCCGCCGCCATCGCCTCCGCATAATCGGGCCGGGCAGCGGGAAGCCACGTCGGATCGTCCCGGTCCGCAGCCCGGAATTCGGCAGTCAGCGATTCGCAGACGCTGTCGTCCTCCGTGTGGGCGACGCCGACCGCATCCAGCTCTCCAAGCCGTTCGAGCACTGCACGGATGAACCCGTTCGAGAGCCCGAACTCGTAGGTGGTGTACATCTTGAACGAGGTGATCCCCGACTCGACGAGGGACGCTAACTCGTCGAACAGCGCCGGATCCTCGCGGAGGATCCCGCCGTGCAACCCGAAATCGACGAGCGCACCCTCGCCCTTCCCACGCTTTCGCTCGACACCGTCGTGGAGCGTCCTTTCCTCGTCCCAGGGGCTCTCGTCGGTGACGTAGGACTGCCAGGCGAAGTCGATAACCGTCGTTACGCCGCCCAATGCGGCTGCGCTCGTCGCTCTTTCGTACGTATCGAGCGAGACGTGGTCGTCGATATGGACGTGTGGATCGACGACCCCCGGTAGTACGAGAAGACCGGATGCGTCGACGGTTTGTTCGGCGTCCGGCATGGCGTGTCCGGCTCCGATACTGACGATCGTTCCGTCGTCTATTGCGATATCAGCCGCACGGGTCGTCCGGGTGGTAACAAGTGTTCCTCCGCTAATCACCGTGTCGATGGCCATCACTCGCGTTTCCGCACACGGCTATATAATTGGTTGTGCTCCACCGGAATACTAATGATGGGGCGAGAACACCGGAACGAAACGCGAACGTATTTGTATATATTGAACAACAACGAACTATTGAAGTGAGTCGGGTTCGGAGACGGCTCTATGCCGCCCACCGGTACGAAATCCGATCCACGGACGTTGACCACAGTGCTCAACGCGATCGAGATCACGCGTGCGCTCATGCGTCTCGATGGAGCGGGGGTGACGGAACTCGCGGACCACCTCGACGAATCGAAGAGCACGACGTACACCTATCTCAAATCGCTCGAGAAAGGCGGTCTCGTTACGAAAGCCGATGACGACTATCGGCTATCGTACGAGATGCTGATTTTCGGCGAGTACGTGCGCAATCAGAGCCTCCTGTATACGATCGGCAAATCCGAAATAGACGGTTTGGCAGCGGAAACGGGCCAGTACGCACACCTAGTCGTGGCTGAAAACGGGCGCGGTCATAACCTGTACAAATCGAAGGGGGACCGAGCAGTCGGGGAGGACTATCAAACGGCCAAGTTCCAGCAGCGAGATTACCTCCATATCACCGCTTCCGGGAAGGCAATCCTCGCGTACCTCCCCCACGAGCGGGCCGAAGAGATCATCGGCCGCCATGGGCTCCCCGCTCGTACCGACCGAACGATAACCCATCGGGAACGCTTGTTCGAAGAGTTGGACGAGATACGCGAACAGGGCTACTCGCACAACGACGAGGAGGAAATCGAGGGGTTCCGAGCTATCGGCGCTCCGATCAGGTCCCGCGACGAAGCGGTGCTTGGCTCGATAAGCGTTTCCGGTCCGAAAAGCGTGTTCGGCGACGAGTCCGAGTACCAGGAGATCGTCGACCTGGTGGTCAACACGGCGAACGTCATCGAGGTGAACGTGAATATGTCCACGAGGAGTTCGGAGATAATCGAAGACGAGAACTGAGTATCGGCGTCCGACCCATTGTATGGTCTTTGCTCACGTCTCATACGATATCGCCCGAAAACGGTACGAGAATGGTCACGGCAATCACGTACAGCTCCGGGCGGTACGTAATACGTTACTATCCACTTCTGCTGTCATCCCAAGCCCAGATATTCGTAAAGATAGACCTATAGTTGGTGTATACTCAGTTATTCGGGACGAGTCGGATTACAACAGTACGAGCGTAACTAAATCCCATGAGCGTTCTCGGGGGATCGACTGACGAGAAAACCGCACCGGGTGGCGCAATCGTGTTTGTATATATCGAACGATGTCCTGACCGTACTATCATCTGCGGTCAGTCCACCGCTCTCCGTTGGTCGAATTCCCGGAAACAGAATGATGCAAAGGTTTAACAGGGTGCATACGTATCTCCCGATTGGAAAATGTCCAATGAACGCGGAAAAGAGATCAATTTAGAATACGGTCTCGACGAAAAACCACCATTACCGAAATCAATTCTCCTCGCATTACAACACGTGTCCGTCATGATCGTCCCCTCGACCGCGGTCGCGTTCATCGTCGCGGGGGCCGCGGGACTGGGCGCTGGCGATACGACGTATTTGGTCCAGATGGTGATCCTGTTCGCCGGAATCGCGACCGTGGTACAAGCGTACACCGTCGGCCCGGTCGGTGCGAGGCTCCCGATCGTCATGGGAACGAGCTTCGCCTTCGTGGGAGCGATGAGTTCTATCGGCGCGAGTTCCGGTCTCGACGTCGTCTTCGGGTCGATCGTCGTCGCGGCGACCGTCGTCCCTTTCCTGCTCGGGTGGCAGTTCAATCGGCTCCAATCGTTCTTCCCACCGCTGGTCACGGGGCTGATCGTGGTCATCATCGGACTCTATCTCATCCCCGTTGGAATGGAGTACGCCGCGGGTGGTGTGGACTCGGCCGGTTTCGGCGCGCCGTATAACCTCGCGCTCGCCGCGTTGGTGCTGGGAATCACCGTCGCGTTCAACCTGCTTCTAAAGGGGGTTTGGCGAATGATGAGTATTCTCATCGGTATCAGCGTCGGCTACGTCGCTGCGATCGCACTCGGGCTGGTCGATTTCATGCCGGTCGCCGATGCGGCGTGGATCACGATCCCAACGCCGGGTGAGTTCGGATTCAGCTTCGAGCCGATTCCACTGGTTACGTTCGCGTTCCTGTTTTTCGTCTCGGGGATGGAAACGATCGGCGATATGTCCGGGATCACCGCGGCGGAAGGACGAAACCCGACTGCGGACGAGTTTCGCGGTGGGATCTTCGCCGATGGGTTCATCAGCGCGATCGGCGCCGTCTTCGGATCGTTTCCCCAGACCTCCTTCTCACAGAACGTCGGTATCATCAACTTCACCGGGATCATGAGCCGACACATCGTCGGGATCGGCGGCGTCATCCTCGTCGTGCTCGGGCTCGTTCCGAAGATCGGGGCGATCGTAACGACCATTCCCACCGCCGTCTTCGGGGGCGCAGTGCTGGTCATGGTGGGGATGGTGGCCGCGAGCGGAATGCGGTTGCTGTTCTTGAACGTCGAGATGAACCGCCGGAACATGGTCATCGTCGCGACCGCGCTCGGCCTCGGACTGGGTGTCGCGACTGTGCCTGAGGCACTCGCCGAGCTGCCTGCCGGCGTGGGGACCTTTTTCGGCGAGCCGGTGATCATGACCGGTCTGGCTGCACTGCTGTTGAACACGTTCGTTCCGGGCCACTCGAGTCCCCTGTTCGATGCACCCGAGCGCGTCCCGCCGCTCTCCGAGCCCGTCGACGACGACTGATCCGTGAGCCCCTCGCGAAGCTCCCTCGAAAGGGGATCCGCTATGCGATGTTCGCTCTCCCGACGAGGTCCTCGGCGGCCGCCGTGGCCGCCGCAAGAACCGCGGGCAGTTCCCCGTCGATCCCGGTGATCTCGCGATCCTCCATGACAACAGTTCCCGCACAGAGGACGGTTTCCACTTCGGAGCCCCGGGTGCCGTAGACGAGCGCGTGGACGGGATCCGGCGACGGGGTGAGATGTGGTTCGTCGAGATCCAAGACGGCAATATCGGCCTGCTTGCCCGACTCTATCGAACCGAGAGTATCGGCGCGTCCGATAGCCGTAGCGGCATCGCGGGTCACCATATCGAACGCCCGTTGGGCGGGAACGACACCGGGGTCCCGATGGAAGCCCTTGTGTGCCGTCGCGACGCCACCGGCGTCAGAAAGGGGGTTGACGGTGTCGTTCAGGATCGAGTTGTCCGTCCCGATCGCCGTCAGTACGCCCTTGTCGAGCATCGAGACGACCGGTGCGAACCCGGTCGCCAGCCGCATGTTCGCCCGGTAGTTGTGCACGACCGCCGTTCCGGACCGTGCGAGCAGTCGGACGTCGCGGGCGTCAGTCTGGACGCAGTGACCGAGCAGTGCGCGGTCGCCGAGACAGCCGATGTTGCGGAGATACTCGATGCTCGAGAGCGCGCCGCGCTCGCGCACCTCGGCTTTCGCCTCCGCGACGTGGGTGGTCGTCATCACGTCGTACCGCTCGGCGAGCCGATACGCGCCCCGGAGAGCGTCCGCCGTGGTCGTCGCGAGCGTTGCGGGCGCCGGCCAGACCGATTGTCTGCCCGCAGGGTCGTGAAACTCCTCGATGAGAGCCACGGTGTCCTCGAGGGCGTCGTCGGTCTCGACGACGAGCGCGTCGGGACCCGGATGGGGGACATCGGGATCACGCGCAGTGACGTCCTCGAACAGTTGTTCGAACCCTTCGTCCGGCGCGAGGTCCCTGATACCGGCGCCGTAGACGTTCCGAACACCCATCTCGTCGTATACGTCGAGCTTGCGTCGGGTCGGCTCGAGGTCCGTCCAGTCGAGCGCCGTGTCGTTCTCGACGAACGTCGTCGTTCCCGACCGTAACGCCTCGATACAGTACAACCGCGCCGCGAGCGCGTGCTCTTCGGGACCCATCTCGAAGAGTGCGGGTTGTTTCACGTTGAACAACCAGTCGTACAGGCCCCGATCCTGTGTGAACGCCCCTCGCAGAAGGATATCGGAGACGTGCGTATGCGCGTTGATCAGCCCCGGTATCACGACTCGGCCATCGATGTCGAGCGTTCGAGCCGGCGACGTGTCGGCCTCGAGTCGATCGGCCGGACCGACGTCGGAGATCCGGTTGCCGGTGATCGCAACCGCGCCGTCGGTAATGATCCGTCTGTTCTCGTCCTGCGTGACGATCGTCCCGTTGGTTAGTAGCGTATCGGTCATGATGTCGATGGTACTCCCATCGGTTCGGTCGACCGCGCTAAACTCGTTTCGACTGTAAGAGGAGAGTCACGGCGCGCCGGTCAGTTCTCGTCGAGTTTCGCCCGTATCTTCTCGGCGGTGATCGGCAGCTCGCTGATCCGAACCCCGACCGCCCGACGAATCGCGTTACTCAACGCCGGAGGAACGGCGTTAACGGGGATCTCGGCGACGGACTTCGCGCCGAACGGTCCCGTCGGCTCGTGGGTTTCGACGAGGATCGATTCGAGGGGGGGCTGATCGGCCGTCGTCGGCATTCCGTAGTCGCGAAAGCCGAGCGTCTCGGGCGTGCCGTCCTCGTCAAACGAGAGGCCCGCGGAGGTAGCCAGCTCGTAGCTCATGTGCATCGCGCCGTCGACTTGTCCCTCGGCGAGGTCCGGATTGATCGCGACGCCGCAGTCGACCGCGAAGACGAGTTCGTGGATCTCGAACTCGCCGGTTTCCTCGTCCACGGTCACGTCCGCGAACTGCGCGCCGAAGGGCGGCGGCGATTCGTCCGTCGAGAAGCTCGCCTGTCCCATCACCTGTGCACGCAGTTCGTCGCCGTAGATCGACTCGTAGCCGATCTCCTCCATCGTGACCGACTCGCCCGTCCGTTCGGAGAGCACCGCTCCGTCGCGCGTTTCGAGCGCCTCCGCCGATTCGTCGAGCATCCGCGAGGCGAACTCGAGCAGTTGGTCGCGTGCGTCCTCGGCGGCCTTCTTGACCGCGCTCCCGGTGACGTACGTCGTCGAGGAGGCGTACGCACCGTAATCGAACGGCGAGATATCGGTGTCCGATGGCTGAACGAGGACGTCTTCTGGTTCGACTCCGAGCACTTCGGCGGTGATCTGGGCCATCGCGGTGTCGGCTCCCGGCCCGATATCGACGGCCCCGGTCTGGAGGATGAACGAGCCGTCCTCGTTCATCTTGATGTGTGCGGCGCCGAGTTCGTCGCCGGCGACGCCGCTTTTCTGTGCGGTGAGGGCGACGCCGCAGGCCCGATGGAGGTGCTCCTCGTCGGGCTGTTTGACGTCGTCCCAGCCGATGGCGGCCTTCCCGCGGGCGATGCACTCGTCGAGACCGCACGAGCGAATCCGGCGGACGTGTTCGCCGTTCGTCGTGACACCCGACGCGGTGTCGAGATCTCCTTTCTGGATGTGGTTTCGCGAGCGGAGTTCGAGGGGGTCCATTCCCAGTTCGTGGGCGACTTCGTCCATGTGCCCTTCGAGCGCGAAATGGCCTTGGGGAGCCCCGTAGCCGCGTATCGCACCCCCGATCGGGAGGTTCGTGTGCACGGCTTTCATCTCGAATCGGATGTTCGGCGTGTGCGTGTACAGCGGCAGCGGTTTCGTCGCGATCGAACCGGTTACCGTCAGTCCATGGGGACCGTACGCACCGGAGTTCGTGATCGCCGACATGTCGAGTGCCTCGATGTCGCCCTCGTCGGTGACGACGCTTCGCAGACGGATGCGGGCGGGACGCCGCGAGCGCATCGCGTAGAACTCCTCTCGGCGCGTGGCCTCCAGTTTCACGGGCCGGTCGGCCGCGAGCATCAACGCCACCGTGATGGGTTCGATCAGCATCGACTGCTTGGAGCCGAACCCGGCGCCGATCCGCGGTTTCGTTACCCGGACGTCTCGAATCGGAACGTCGAACAGGTGCGCGAGCTGCCGGCGCGTGTGGTACGGCACCTGCGTGCTCGTGACGAGGTGAAACCGGTTGTCCTCGTCGCGGTGGGCGATGGTCGTGTGCGGCTCGGGCACGCAGTGGGATTGGTACGGTGTTTCCCACTCGGTTTCGGTGACGACCCAATCCTCGCGGGTTTCGGCCTCCTCGAACGCCGCATCGACGTCGCCGATCTCGCCTTCAGTGTGAGCCTCGACGTTTCGTTCGTAGTCCGCACCCGGCTGGGCGTTCTCCACCCGGTCGGGATCGTGTATCCGCGGCGCGTCAGGCTTCATCGCATCTTCGGGATCGAAAACGGCGTCCAACTCGTCGTACGTGACGTCGATCGTCCTGATGGCTCTGTCGGCGATATCGCCGTTCTCGGCGGCGACGGCGGCGATCGGATCGCCGACGAAACGCACCGTCCGCCGGAGTACGTGCAGATCCCACGGGCTCGGTTCGGGATACGACTGTCCCGCGGAGGTGTACACCGCATCGGGCACCGTCTCGGAGTCCGGTGTGATGACCGCGTGGACGCCATCCATGGCCTCGGCGGCGCTCGTATCGATTTCGGTCACGTACCCGTGGGCGATCTCCGAGCGCAGGACCGCCGCCTCGGCGAGATCGGGATAGTTCTGCGCGTAATCGGCGGTGTATTTCGACTCGCCCGTGACGATCTTGCGGGCGTCGGTTTTCTCCTCGCGTTTGGAAATGGCCCGTCGATCGCTCTCTGCCTTTCTATTGTTCGGCGTTTCGGCCCATTCGAGGGGATGGTCGGTCTCGGCCGACGAGGACTGTTGCTGGTCGTCCTCGTGCGGCTCGTCGGTTCTACTCACTCGTTCTCACCTCCGCTCCGCTCACAGGGCGCGTCACCACCGTCGGTGGCGACGGTCCGCTCGTCGTTCATTCGACCGGCGGCGTCCTGCACGGCGTCGATGATCTTCTCGTAGCCGGTGCACCGACAGAGGTTTTCGGAGAGCCCCTCGCGGATCTCGGTCTCGGTCGGATCGGGGGTCGCCTGCAGGAGGCTTCGCGTTTGCATGATCATCCCGGGGATACAGAACCCACACTGGAGGGCGGCGTTGTCCACGAACGCGGCTTGGATGGGGTGGAGATCGTCCTGGGTGCCGAGACTCTCGATCGTTTCGACGTCCGCTCCGTCGATGGTAGCAACCGGCTTGATACAGGCGCGTTCGGGTTCGTCGTCGACGGCTACGGTACAGAACCCACAGTTACCCGTATCACAGCCGCGTTTCGCACCGGTATACCCGTTGCGTCGGAGGACGTCGAGAAGCGACTCCGAACGTTCGGCTTCGAACGTTCGGTGTGTCCCATTCAACGTAATGTCTATTTCCATGGGTATAGACTGTTCATGTGCGACGATAATACATATATGTGGCGGTCGGTTCACAAATCGATATACACGGTCAGGAATTCGTGACGTTCCACCACGGTTGGGATCCTCGGATACATCGGACGGTCTCTCAAGGAGAGCCTCCCGCTCGCGGTTATGGCGGTCGTTGACGCCGAAGGAGCTGCCTACCGACGACCCGGAGCCGAGACGGTGGTGGGTCCGACGGGCCGTTTCAGGACGAGGTACTGCCGGCTATCTCCGAGATCCGCTGTGGGCCTATCGGTTCGAGAGCTGTCCAGCCATAGAGATCTGATATAACGCAGTAGCCATCGCTACTACTCTTTGGTCGTCCCGTTACTAAATACTCGTCCCCTCTACTAACCACGATTGCGGACGCAGAAATGGGCGAAGATAAGGCAAGACAGGGGTACTGTACCGTCCTCCAGCGCTACGATACCGGGGACGTACTCGCCGTTCAGGTCTACCGGGACGGAACGGGTCTCGAAGGTGAGATCATCGGGAGGGGACTTGAACCGATTCGAACCACCGAAAACGATACCGGAGAACTGAGTGTATCGTGACCGTGTCATCGTCGTCCCAATAGTCACCTCGATACGAGAGATCCGAGACGCTTATCCGTCAGGAACGGTTTCCATACTGGGGATAATGAACGATTTGCGCACCGGCTTGAGTTACGGCGATGTCCTGTTAGTACCGAAGCGGTCATCTGTTTACAGTCGGACCGACATCGATCTCTCGACGACACTCACCCCGACTGTGCAACTGGATATGCCGCTCGTCTCGGCCGCGATGGATACCGTTACGGAAGCCGACCTGGCGATCGAACTCGCTCGTGCCGGGGGATTCGGGGTTCTCCACCGGTTCCTCACCGCCGATGAACAGGCCGCACAGGTCACACGAGTGAAAACCGCGGACGAACAAGTCGGCGCCGCCATCGGTATCGATGAAGATTACGTCGCACGCTCCGGTGCCGTGGTTGACGCTGGTGTGGACGCACTCGTCGTTGACGTCGCGCACGGACATCTCGAACGGACGCTCGACGCCGTCGAAACCCTCTCCGTGGAGTTCCCTGATACGGACCTCGTTGCCGGCAACGTCGCGACGCCTGCAGGCGTCGAGGACCTCGCTGCTGCCGGTGCCGACTGCGTGAAAGTCGGTATCGGACCCGGCTCTCACTGCACCACCCGAAAGGTCGCCGGTGCCGGCGTCCCCCAGCTGACCGCCATCGATGACTGTGCAACAGCGGCTGCGGATCTGGATGTCACTATCTGTGCGGACGGTGGAATTCGTACCTCGGGCGATGCGGTCAAGGCACTGATGGCCGGGGCGGATACCGTGATGCTCGGGAGCCTCTTTGCCGGTACCGAGGAAGTACCTGGCGCGGTCATCGAAGTCGATGGAACGCGGTACAAGCGGTCCCGAGGGATGGCAACCACGGCAGCGGCGGAGGACCGTGAGGACAAGCAGAACGACGTCAGTGCCGACGAAGGAGTCGAAGCCCTCTCTCCATACAAAGGGCCAATCGCTGCTGTGGCCGAGGAGTTCTGTGCCGGGCTCCGCTCAGGGCTTTCCTATTGTGGCGGCCATACGATCCCGAAGGCCCGTGAAACGGCCGAATTCATCCGGGTCGCCCAAAGCGCGAAAGAACGCGAAGGGTTCCATGCCGATCAGGACTGGGAAGGCATCACCGCAGATAGTGAGGTAACACAGACACCCGATTCCGCTTTCGAAACGACCGCCGAAAACGACGAGTGAGCCGAGAACCCTCTCTCCCTCAAAAGAAAGCACTACGGACGAGGTGACGTACAACTGTTAGACACGATTCGGCTCGTGGCGAGGAGAACAGCCATTGTCGAAGCGGCGTACTTCGGGCGAGGTCTCTATCGGCCGATCGGAACTTCGGACCTATTTCGAACTGAGAGGACACCCTCCTCCCCGGAGTGAACGTGTGTTCGGAAAAGACTACAAGATAGCGGATCCCTCTATCAGGAGAAATGGATATCCTCATCGTCGGAGCAGGCGACGTGGGATCGAACCTCGCTCGTGATCTCGCTGACACGCACGAGATCACGGTCATCGATCGAAACCCCGATCTGGTCGATACGCTCACCGCACAGCTCGATATAACGGGCATAACTGCCGACGGCCGATCACTGGTAACGCTCAAAGAGGCCGGGCTGGAGAACGCAGATATCGTCATTGCGAGCACCGATAATGACGCGACCAACGTGATGGTCTGTACTACTGCCAATCGAATCGGCAGTATTCGTACGATCGCTCGGGTCAAGGACGCAGGACTGTTTCAGGTATGGCAATCGTCGGACGGTGGATTCGGTGTCGATGCGATGCTCTGTGTCGACCTGCTCGCTGCACAAGACCTCGTCCAAACCTTGACAGTACCGGGAGCTCGATCCACCGGCGTCCTCGCCGATGGCATGGCGGAGGTCGCCGAATTCCACATTGGAGAGGACACACCGATAACGGATCGGACCGTTGCAGACGGAGACACCTATCCGTCCCTGACCTTCGCCGCCATCATTCGCGATGAGAGGATTCTCCCGGCAGAGAAGGAGAGCGTTATTCGTGCTGAGGACTCACTCGTGGTCATCGGGAGTCCCACGGCAGTGTCCCGACTCGCAAACGACATCGCTGCCCAACCGGTGCCACAGTCGGACGACACCGTTATAGTTGCTGGTGGGGGCACGATCGGCTATCAAATCGCTCGATTGTTCGAACAGCGCGGGTTAGACACGCGACTGGTAGAGCACGATCCCGAACGGATCTCCTGGCTCGAAGATCGGCTCAAGAACACGTCAGTCATCGAAGCCGACGTGACTGACGTCGAAGCGTTCGGCCGCAAACAGCTCCCGAATACTGACCTTCTGGTTGGTGCGACCGACGACGATACGAACTACCTGCTGGCACAGTTGGCACAGGAACTTGGGACGGCCCGGACAGCCGCGATCGTTGATGATTCACAGGTGCTTGATATCTTCGAGGAGGGGGGTATCGAGGTAGCGGTTCACCCGGAAAACATCGTTACAGAAGAGATCCTACAATCGGTCTATCACCAGCGGACGGAGAGTGTGAGTATACTCAACCACGGCGCGGCTGAAGTTCTGGATATCGTCGTAGACGAACAGAGCATCTTAGCCGGGGATTCCCCGAACGATATCGCACAACATCTACCCGAGAGTTTCACCATCGGTGCGATTATTCGAGGGGAGACACTTCGAACACCGCGTGCAGGCACCATCATCGAAACCGGAGACCGAGTGATCGCGTTCGTCGCCACCAACCGGATGGATGAAGTAACGGAGAAGATCTGAACACGCAGGCTCATCGTTTCCCTTTCCTGTGAATGGGACCGCACACAGCCACTATATGAGATCGGCGTTGCTGGGTCTCGAACTTAGCTGGCCGCTCTCGATACTTGGATTCCTGACCGGAGTTAAGTAACGGTCCCGCTCCCCTTCTTCGTCAGTATCACGCACACTCTTACTTGGTTCGAGATCGGCGGTTGTAAAACGGCCAACTGTAACGCGATAGTTGCGGATAGACGTCACAGCTATACGAATTTCGCTGATCCTAGTCCCCGTCGAGCCACGTTTCTTTTACTTCTGTAAGTGACTCACCGATCTTGTGTCCCTCATAGCCGAAGAGATCCTCATAGCCATGCGTGGACATCATTATCGGCCAGAATGACTCATCGGCGATCAGATCGGTCCCATCGACGCTCGCATAGGCCGTTCCCGCAGGAACACGCTCGAAGTTCTCTCCGTATAGCTCGTAGCACGTTCCGGAGGGTTTCGGAACGGGTTCGCTCATATGGAAATACTCCGGATCGGCGTCAGAGGGCTCGCCCGGAAGTGCGTCCACCCGCTTGAGGAACGCCCGGGCTTGGTGTTCAGCGGTCACAGCCGTTTCCTCGGAATCGTCCGACGCGAGCTCGATCTCGACGCTAAGACCACACACGGTGATCGTCTGCTCATTCACTCCCCAGTGATCAACGACATATGGGACAGGGAGCTCCGAGGCCAGATCGAACTCCTGGGGTCGAGAGCTGTGGATGAGCGCAAACGGCGTGGGTTCGGACTCAGTCGCGTGCAATGAGAGGGTTGTATGCCCTTCGATGAGTTCGCAGAGCTGGGCTGCGATCCGTTCTTCTCGATCACCGTCCGGGTCACCGGGAAAGACGCGATTGAGATCCGAATCGAGGTAGCGTTTGTCGGCTTCGATCGCAGCCGGGTTAGCGAGTACGAATGCAACGCCCCGTTGGAGATCGAGATCGGCTTCGCGCAGGCGCCGCACCGCACGGATGCCACTTCGTTCGTCGCCGTGGACGCCACCGATAACTATGACCTCCGGCTCTTTTGGACCCCGAATGGTCACGTCGAGTAGCCCGAAGTCACGTTGCATACCACTACTGTTTTCGGGGTGATCGCTTGTAAATGCTCTGTTAACGAATATCAAACATCATATATAGTGAATTTGAGAGACGGAGGAGGGCTGTAGTATATATTAGCACATTACTCACGGAGATCTTTCGATCGAAGTTCACCTCTCGCATACCACGTTCGAGGGCGAACAGCCGCAATAACTGCACCAAGATAGAACAATCCAACAACGGCTATGACTACTACACCAGGGAGAATACCGACTGCAGCACTCGCTGTCCATGCTCCCGCATCAAAGGCCGTTATATGGACGAGCCATACAGCAAGCAATACCGCGAGTAACGGCAGATACACACGTCGAAGTCGGTGTGCAATGGCCTCCTCGGCGGTGCACGCGAGAACGCGGTCGGAAACGCCTGCGGATCGTCGTCCTCCTGATGCCGGACGGGACCGACCAGGACGAGACGCTCGAGTACACGGCAGAATCGCTCGCGACGCCACACCGTTCACACCGCTGTAATCGTCGCCGTACTCCGCCGAGGACCTGTCGAGGGAACCCGTTTTTACCAAGGAAATCGAAGCCTGAACCATGCCACACACGTTGGTCGTCGCAGACGACCTCACCGGTGCGACCGACACCGCCCACGCGTTCGCGAAACGAGGTTACGAGACGGCGGTACAGGTCGACTCCGACCGAACACCACCGGATGCGACCGTCCTCGCGGTCACTACCGACTCCCGGTACGTCGACCCCGAGATCGCCGCAGACCGGGTCCGAGGGGCGATCGAAACGACCGACACGAGGGCCGTCTATAAGAAGGTCGACTCGACGCTTCGGGGGAACGTCGTCTCCGAGATCCGGGGTGCGATGTCCTATGGCTTCGATCTCGCCCTCTTCGCGCCCGCCTCGCCCGCTCTCGGCCGGATCACGGCTGGCGGCTACCACCTCGTCGACGGTCAGTTACTTACTGATACCGAATACGCAGACGACCCGAACGGTCCTCCGAATGCGCACCTGCCGACGCTCTTGGCCGAAGCCGAGTCTCCCATCGAACCTCTCGGAGTCGAAGTCGTCGCCGCCGGATCTGAATCGATTCACGAGGCGCTCGCCGAGGTTCCGTCCGGCGCGCTCGTCGCCTGTGACACGACCCACGAGCGGCACCTCGAAGCGATCGCACGGACGGACAGCGAACTCGACGGCCCGACGCTCTACGTCGGGAGCGCCGGCCTCGCCGCACACGTTGCCGTTTCGGGCGAACTCGATAGCGAGCCCCGCCGAATCGCCGGCGACGGAGGATCTCTGGGGATCGTTGGCAGCGTCAGCGAGCGCTCGTTGGACCAACTCTCGACCCTACCTACCGAGTGGGTACTCGCGCTCGACCCCGAGGAGATGCTCGCCGATCCCGAGGATGCGGGCCGGAAGGCGGGCCAGCGGACCACGAAACGTCTCGCAAACGGCGAGCACACCGTCGTCACGGCCGCACAGGACCGGGAGGCGGTCGATCGAACGCTCGAACTCGGTCGGGAGGGCGGCCTCGACGACGAGGTGACCAAAACGCGGGTCGCCAACGCGCTCGCGAGCGCTGCGCGGACGGGGATCGAGGAGGCGGCTGGGCTGTTCGTTACCGGTGGGAACGTCGCGATGGCCGTCTTCGATGCGCTGGAGGTGAGAGCGCTTTGTCTTTCGGGCGAGGAGATCGAGGCGGGAATCCCGGTCAGTCGGCTCGACGGTGGAATCGCTGACGGCACCCCAGCCGTCACGAAGGCGGGTGGGTTCGGACACGAGGGAACAGTAATTAACTGCCTGCGATTCCTCGGTAACGACCATGAGTAAGCCCACGATCGGAATCACGATGGGTGACCCGGCCGGGATCGGCCCGGAGATCGTCGTCAAGGGATATTGCGAGCTTCGGGAGACCGCTGACGTGCTGGTGATCGGCGACGCCGGGGTCGTCGAGAGCGCCTGCGGGATCTGTGGGTCGGACCTCGGCGTCGAGCGGATCGGTTCGCCCACCGAGGCGTCGTTCGAGCGCGAGCGAATCCCTGTGCTCGATCTGGACAACGTCGCCGACTTGGAGCGCGGCATCGTCCACGAGGCGTACGGAACGGCGAGTCTGGAGTATATCGAGCGAGCGATTTCGCTCGCTCAGTCCGGCGCAATCGACGCGATGGTGACCGCCCCGATCAACAAGCAGTCGACTGAACTCGCGGGCAGCGAGTATGCGGGCCACACGGGGATGCTTGCCGACTACACGGGTACGGAAAACTACTCGATGATGCTGATCGAGGGCGATCTCCGGGTCACGCATGTCAGCACCCACGTCCCACTGCGAGAGGCCTGCGACCTCGTGAGCGAACAGTCGGTGCTCGACACCATCCGGGTGACCGACGAGGCGCTCCGTGAACTGGGCGTCGAGGAGCCGACGGTTGCGGTCGCAGGACTGAACCCCCACGCGAGTGATGGAGGGCTGCTCGGCGAGGAAGACAGTGAAGAGATCGAGCCCGCCGTCGAGAGAGCTCGTGAAGAAGGGATCGACGCCTTCGGGCCCGAATCCCCGGATACGGTTTATATACAGGCCGCTCGCGGCGCGGCGGACTGCGTCGTCTCGATGTATCACGATCAGGGCCACATTCCCATCAAGATGCTCGGCTTCGCGGAGGGCGGGGCGGTCTCGGGGGTCAACGTCACGATCGGCCTGCCGATCATTCGTACCAGTGTCGACCACGGTACCGCATTCGACATCGCGGGCGAAGGGGTCGCCAGCGAGCAGAGCCTGCTTCAGGCCGTCGAGGTCGCGAGCGAGATGGCGCGGGCTCGAGACGGGGCAAGCCTCGAAGCGGGTGACGCAGCGTGAACCTCAAGTTTCCCGACGGCGATACCCTTCGGGGTGCCAATGACGTCGAGCGCGAGGACCTGCCCCGGTTCGCGCGGGCGACCCGCCACCGGGACCTTGAGTCGATCGAGGACGTTGAGGGGGTCGCCCGCCGGGCCGTCTCGAAGCTACCCCTCGACGCGCTCGACTCCGGCGCGGAGGTTGCAATCACGGCCGGGAGCCGTGGTATCCACGACATGCCCACACTGCTGGAAGCGGCGGTCGACGAACTTCGCGAGCGTGGGTTTGAACCCTCCGTAATCGCGGCGATGGGTTCGCATGGCGGGGCGACCAGCGAGGGCCAACGCGAGACGCTCGAATCGCTCGGCATCACCGAGGACCGTTTGGAGTGTCCGATCCGTACCTCGATGTCGGTCGCGGAGATCGGACGCGATGGTCTGGACCGGCCGGTCTACGTTGCGGAGGACGCGCTCGACGTCGATGGCGTGATCCTCGCGAACCGGATCAAGCCGCATACGGATTTTCATGGACCTGTCGAGAGCGGACTCTGCAAGATAGCGGTGATCGGACTTGGAAAACACCGCGGCGCGGAGTCGCTTCACAACGCCGGGCTGGCGGCCGACTTCAGCGAGGTCATACGGGAACGAGCCGAACTGATCATCGAAGAGAGTCCTATCCTGGGTGGGCTCGGGTTGATCGAGAACGCCGCCGACAGGGCGAGCCATATCGAAGGTGTCCCCGCGGACCGGATTCTAGGGCGCGAACCGGAACTGCTTGACCGTGCGCGCGAGGAACTCCCGATGCTACCCGTTTCCGATCTCGACTTGCTAATCGTCGACGAGATCGGCAAGGACGTCTCGGGGACGGGTATGGACACTAACGTGATCGGACGGGTGCTGTTTCACGGCGAGGACGAACCCGATAGCCCGAACGTTACTCGGATTTATGCGTGTTCGATCACGCCCGCCTCGCACGGTAACGGACTGGGGCTCGGGCTAGCCGACTTCGTCCACCGGGATATGGTCGCGGATCTCGAACTCTCGGACATGTACGTCAACATCGTCACCAGCGGCGAAACCTCACGGGCACGCATTCCCTTCGTCGTCCCCGACGACCTGACGGCCCTGATCCTCGCCTGCTCGACGACGGGGGTCGCGGATCCAACCGAACTCCGGGTCGCCCGGATCGAGAACACGATGGAACCCGACGACCTGCTCGTCTCGGAGGCCGTCGCCCGTGAACTGGAGGGGCGAGCGGACGTCGCGGTCGGCCCGCTTGAAGCGCTCGGATTCGAGGACGGGACGCTCCCCTCTCTCGATTGAGTCGAGTTACTGGGACGGAAATTCCTTTGGAGGTAATGCCCGGGTCGGCATAACCGTATCAGACTGTTCGTTTACTGGCGTGCTGTGCCCGATCGTCACTTCCTTTGATGAAGGCGAAGGCGACGAGAAGTCTATGCTCTGTCTGTAGCGCTGGGCAACCCCAGCCGATCATCTGCGGCGGGTTCCAATAGAGCCATGTGGACAGTTATCGTTCAGTTGAGGCGTCGTATCTCATTCGCTGACCAGTTGTAGAGCGTTCGCGCATGACTCGGTACAACGCGGCGACTCCGACGGATTCCACATAGAGAACAACCGCCGTAGTCCCCCAGATGACGGGATCAGCCACGGCTTGAGTCAGGAACTGGTCCTGCAACCAAACAGGTGCCATCAGCGCAAAATATGCGAGCGCTGGGAAGACGAGAAGGAGCGTAAATGCAACCGCTACATCTCGGCCGATGAAGTATTTAATACGGTCTGTAGATCGGACCATGGCGCTGTATATGCTGTCTGAGGAGATAAACACGATAGTGACGAGAGATAACCCGCCACAGAAGCACATTAGACAGATCACACCAAGTATATCGCGCTCTGACGGGTTCACTATAGAGCTTCGCGAGACAATTGAGCTATCTGCGCGGACAATTCTGATTAAAGCCCAGAATACAGGTGTTGCTGGCCCGCGCGAACCAGAACGGAACTTTCCATCACAAGATGACGAAGAAGAACCAGACACTGGTGACCAAGCTGTCCTCGGCAAAGCGGGATCGATTACAGACCATATCAGCCGCATCGTCTTCCCAGCCTTCTCGTTAGATCGTGGCGATAGTTGTAAAATCCACGAGAACGCGTATTGGGACTTACAAACGCATCTTGGACGACTCTGGACGGTCATCGACGAACTCTATGATGCTGTGATCGTCGTTCTCGACGAGATCGACCGTCTCGCCCCACCTGATGACGCTCAAAACGTTCCAACAGAGGAGGCAGACGACAATAAACTCCTTATGCAGCTTTCTCGAGAGTCGACCACTGGGAAGAGCGATCCAGCGAGACATCGAAGGATCGGATGCCCGATGAGACCTGTGTCAGTATCGCTTTGAGGTCGTAGTCCATTAGTGGCCAATCATTTTCAGTTGACATACCCGCCGATTGCACCACCGACCGAACTTGGGATCGCGGTGAGGAATGCGATCAGAACCCCGATAGCCACTACACCCCCGCCGAACAGTGCCCCCAGTTCTGACGAGTCAAGTGCAAAACCAAGGAGAGAGATACCGATACCGGCGATGATTGCAACAATAATGCCACCAAGAGCGCCGGAGAGGAGCGAGTGCCATGCACCGGTTCTGGCACCATGATTGGTGAGGTAGGCCGAGACGAGGCCAGCGAGAAACCCAGCGATGACGGTCCCGACACCTAAGAACGCAAACGCGATGATTCCGAACACTACTTGCAAAACGAACCCGATACCGACGGAGTGCCAATCAGTCATGAACACTTGATATGCACTTGGGGCACTGAAACCAGTACGGCTTGCGACATTCGCGTCCGTGACTGTCGAGAGGTTCCTCGCTTGAGAGTTCTTACGAAATCATTGTCTTTCTCACGCTCCGAGAGGGCCGCCATTCGCCCCGACAGTACTCTCACTACCTCCGTATCGTGAATCTCACCATTGACGAAGGCTAGGTGTTCGTGCATGACGCACACAAATCACTCTCTGGATGTAAGATGCTTAAATAGTGGAGACCAGGCTCGATTGAGTATCACGGGAAATCTGTTCTGGTCGGTGGGTGTGTATACCAGAGCGCCCAGAGAATCAACACGGCTTGGAGTGGAAGTTGTCCCCAGCGAACGACATCAGAGGGATTACCTCCGCCCGGTAACCCCTCAACAACAACACTGTGGGTCGCCATGTAGACGTTTGCCGGAAAAATGGCTACGAGCAACACAACCGTCGCCCATGCTGCATACTGGCGAGTTTGAGGAATCAATAGCCCGATCCCAACAGCAATTTCAGCGAGACCGGACAGATAGACGAGTGCAAGCGCTGCTGGAAAGACTGGGGGTACAATTTGAACATATAACTCCGGTACGACGAAATGCAAAACACCTGCGACGACATATGCCGACCCCATCACATAGAGTAAGGGGCGTTTGATTTGGTGGAGAATCCCAGTCATCGGTACCAAATACTTCTCACAGCGGGAAACAGTTTCCTCATCTAGTAGTACGCAGTCTGTGCCAGCAAGCGATATTCCTTAGAGAAGAGAGTGAACAGACAATACGCAGGACTTGATCCAGTTATGTTCTACTTTTCCCGAATTTGGAAGACTGGTTATAACATCTATTCAGAATAGAGAGAGATATGAGAATCATTCAACATTTTGGACAATTTCGAGAGTGGGAGTACTGGATACTGTGATGAACCACCTCTCTGGGATTACTGGAACGATAGGACAGTCAAACGGGACTCCTCCCCGTAGCCCAATGCGATACTCGATCGAACTTCACTCATCACTAGGCAATGTCTTGCCGGGATTCATGATTCCTGTTGGATCGATTATATTCTTGATGTCGTTCATGACGTCAACGCCGTCGCCGTGTTCCTGGCGCATGAATTTTCGCTTCCCAATCCCGATTCCGTGTTCGCCTGTGGCGGTTCCACCGAGCTCGAGTGCTTCGCTCACGATCGCGTCGGTCAGTTTCTGTACGCGATTCATGGCCGCCGGATCGTCCGTATCGACTATCGGCAGGAAGTGGATGTTTCCATCGCCCGCGTGTCCAACACACGGCGTCAGTAGTTCGAGATCATCGCTGATCGTTTCAATTTGGCGGACGATCTCGGAATACTTCGAGATCGGAACGACGACGTCGCCGATGACGCCGACAGTCTGATCAGTGTAGTATTCACACGCAGCTGGATACGCGTCTCGGCGCGCACGCCAGATTGACTCGATATCGTCAGTATCGGCCTCCGTCCACTCGATCGCATCATGGTCGTCACAGATCGCTCGTACACGATTCATCTGTGTGCTGAGATCACCGCTGTTGCCGTGCAGTTCGATCAACAAAGCGGCCCAACCGGGAAGTCGGCATCGTTATTGTAATCGTTGAGCAACTCGACCAGCTGTGTGTCCATGAACTCAAGTGCGCCTGGTTTGAGGCCTGACGCCATGATGGTCGAGACGGCTTGACTGGCGGCCACACTCGATGGAAACGTCACGAGTGCAGCATGGCGATGTTGAGCGATACCTTCCAAGGAGAGTGTTGCCTCCGTGATCACGCCGAGTGTTCCTTCACTACCGACAAAGAGATCCTTGAGGTTGTATCCGGCCGTACTTTTCGGGACGTCGCGACCACATTCGATGATCCGTCCGTCAGGGAGGACGACCTCCAATCGAAGAACGTGATCACCGGTTACACCATAGCGGACTGCATTGAGACCACTCGCGTTGTTCGCGATCATGCCGCCGATCGTTGCGATATCGCCCGCGGCGATACCCGGTGCAAATCGGAGGTTATGCGGTGCTAAGACTGCGTTCAGATCATCGTAGACGACCCCCGGACCGACAACAGCCTGGAGATCGTCGTTCCGAACCGTGATCTCGTCGAACTCGTAGGTATTGAGGACGATTCCACCGGCGACGGGAATTGGATTTCCTTCGATACTGGTTCCACCGCTCCACGGTGTCACTGGAACCGAGCGCTCGTTTGCTTCGGTCAGAAGTGCAGCGATCTCCTCTACCGAATCGGGCCAGACGACGACATCGGGTCGGTGGGGTTTATGTGGTCCTTCATCCTTCGAATGAGCCTCGAGAACGTCTTCAGCGGTGCTAATGCGACCATCGGTAACGGCGTCAGCGACAAACGAACAGTCGTATTCCATTGGCTGTGTGATATCTGCTGGCGGGAGACTGGCTGATAGGCGTTTGCATCCGGTACTATTTGTAAAAGCCAGTCTCCTTAATCGGAATTCTGCGTACTTGGTTCGGTCGTGGGTTGTTCGATCGTTTGACGGGTGAAATACGTCGCGAGTGCAGGACCCGTTACGTTATGCCAGACGCTCGCGAGAGCGGGGACGAGTGCTGCCAAGGGGCTGAAAAAGGCGACGGCGATAGCGACGGCTAAGCCACTGTTTTGCATCCCGACTTCGAACGCACAGGTCCTAGCTCGATCCTCTGGCATACCTGTTGTCTGTCCAATACCGTACCCTGCCCCTAGTCCCAGTGCATTGTGAATGACCACTGCTGCTAAGGCGGCACCGCTCGCGGCGAGGATGTTCTCGACGTTAAGACCGACGATTGCGGCGACGATCGTGACAATCGCGAGCACGCTAATCGCCGGGAAAACGGTCAGACCGATCTCGGCTGCGGTCGGTGCGGTTCGATCCAAGACCTGACGAATCACGACGCCTGCGACAACCGGAATGAGAACGATCAGAATGATCTCCTGGAACATCTCGGCAAACGTTACTTGGATCTGCTCACCAGCCAAAAAGACGACCCAAGCAGGCATGACAATCGGGGCTGCGATCGTCGTCACTGATGTAATCGTTACTGAGAGAGCGACGTCACCTTTACCGAGGTATGTCATGACGTTCGAAGCCGTTCCACCCGGCGCAGCACCTAACAGAACGAGGCCGATTCCGACCTCCGTTGGGAGTCCAAGGCCGACGACGAGACCGTACGCCAGCGTCGGCATAATCACCCATTGTGCACAGGAACCGATTGCGACGTCTCGTGGACGTTCAATGATGCGCCGAAAATCTGCTGGTGTAAGCGTCAGTCCCATTCCAAGCATAACTATTCCTAACAGGATTGAGATGTAATCGCCGATCCAGGCGAACGTAGTTGGTGTGATAATTGCGAGGGCGGCAGCGATGAGCACCCACACGACGAAGTATTTACTGATAAACCGGCTAATTCGTTCGAGACCGCTTTCTGTCGACATATCTCATCCCAGTGCGGTGGTTTGTATATACTCACGGGATTCCGGCCAGCGTTACAGATCCGCCATTATATGATTGAAATGCCTAGTTGAACCAGTATCGTACAACTCTCACTCAAGAACGTCTCCTGTTCGTTCAAACCACTCTACGTTAACGACCAGTCGGACTATACATCTGCGTATGGCTCTGGTGCTTGGAAGGGAATCGGGAGTGAGATATCCGTCGTCACCGACTCCCTGCTTTTGTACGGAAAGTGGACCGCGAGAGCGATTCAGAGATAGTGTGCGCTTGCTGTCCGGTCGTCCGCATCTAGTTCCTTAAGATCACGTTCGACGGCGATCACCCTCTGTGTCGGGATATCGAGTTGCCGTTCATCCTCTACAATTCGTATCTGGAGATAGCGTTCTTGGGGCGTTATGTTCGCTTCATCAACGTGAACCGTCGTTATTTCACCAGTGGCGTCCTCGTACGTGACTTCGATCATAGAGCAACCAGTCTCTTGTGACAAATTAATCATTCCGTGCAGCTGCGAGTCGTGATCTCCGTTGCAGTAATACCTTGTGCAACGTCAACAATTGTTATCTGGACAGTGTGACAAGATGATTGATTACGCTCGCCTACAACTGAGCGTGGTCGTAAAATGGTAGATATTGGTATTGGTTCGAAGGGTAGAGGTGGATTCCAGGGACGTATGTCAATCAAGAGGTCTTGGGTGTCATGGGCCACCTTGGACCGCATTTTACACCTTCAGATACAGCGAGCGGAATAATTATGAAAATTCTAATGTGTTCGTCTGCTAGCTAAGTCGCGCTCTGGTTCTTGTTCTCGTGAAGTTCTTCGTATTCTGCTGCAGTATGCGTAGCACTACTCTTTCACTCACCCAAAAGTGATTGAGACGTGATAGTGAACAGGTCTGCTTCCTCGCAATCCCAATAGTAGGCAATTGCACTGATCATCGCGTCGATCGTCTCTCGTTCGTATTCCGTGCATTTGGCCTGATAGCGATAGGTGAGGAGCGCAATTGCGATTAGTTGCCAGTCCTCAAATCGCCAGTCAGTAGGTGTCGTATGAGTCATACTGACTCTACGGCTCCACCAGTGTTTATAAATTGTCTGCTAATATCCATGCTCACGGAACTGCGGCTGAGACGTAGCTACGGTGATATCACTAACTCTGAGGCGCTTTCTCACTCAATAGTGAACCCGTAGTCGGCGAATCTCAATACCGGAATGAACCACTCTGTGGGGAAGAGGGAGTATAATCCTCTTTATTCATAATCTGTTTGTCGCAGCGGCTGTGGATCCCATAGGGCCCACTAATTCATCACAGTCCGGCAGCGGTACTCTCTGAAGAAACCATCATAACTTATCACTAATAACTTCTATGAAGTAATTTAAGTAGATGGTAAATTTATATAGAAATAATAATGTAAATATTTGGAACCAGAATCTGAAGAAGAGAGTAGCGTAACTAACGTTCCCTTCCTGCCACATCTCTCGGCGTTATCCCTTCTTTTCTCTTTGAGAGTGTGACTCAGATCATATCAGATGGTGGTGATACTTGAATAGAAACACATCGTCCGCCATGTAGTGAATCACGGATCAAGCACAGTCACGATCGGGAGATGATCTGACCGGAACTCGCCGACTCGTATTGGAAGCGTTCGAAAACTCTGGACGTCGGCGCTCCGTGAAACTAGGATATAATCGATTCGTCTCCTGAGTTCATTGCTGAATTCATGATAGGTTTCTCGCGGACCGTCAACCGAATCGGCATGGTGAATCGTGTCGACCAGTGGACTCGCCATACCGTTGACGACGCTTTTGAGTAACAGACAGTACGGTTCCGAGTAGGGCTTGGCGTTCAGGTCGCCCGTGACGACTACGGTCGCGCCGGCATTCTCCTCGGCGGCAGCGCGCTCACGGAGCATCCGTGCAGACTCGAGGCGCGCTCGTTCACCGACGTGATCGAAGTGAACGTTACCGTGCCAGAACAGACGGTCGGTTTCGCGATCGCGCAGTCTCGCCCAGACTGCCACTCGGGGTAAATCGGCATTCCACCCGACGCTGCCGGGTTCATTGGACGTCTCGGAGAACCAGAACTCCCCACTTTCGATCATTTCGAAACGGTCTGGACGCCAGGCGAGCGGTGCGAACTCGCCCTCTCGCTCACCGTCATCGCGACCAACGCCGTGCCACTCAAACTCATTTAATTCCTCTCGAAGGTCATCCCACTGGTTGGGTTGGGCTTCTTGTATACCAAGTAAGTCCGGATCGAGGTCTCGAATTGTTCCGGTGACGCGGTTAAATCGTTCCTCCCACGGGTATTCGTCCTCCGGATTGGAATACCGGATATTGAACGTGACCGTTCGCACGAACCTGTCGTGTAAAGAAGCAGCGCTAAGTCTTGGTGTTATGAGGGTGCCCAGCACTGCTGTGCTGCCGAGTATGAATCGTCGTCGGGAGATCCCTGGAGTTGAATCCATAGGATGCTCTTCAAGAGAATGAAACAAATAATTATGTATTAAATTCTAGTGGGTTCTATCCGATTTAGATATAATAAAATAGATGATATATCTATGTAGCAGCTGTCACTATCAGTCTTCGAATCGCCAGTCAGCAGGCGTCGCATGTTCCATACGGACGCTATGACTCACCATTATTTATAATATATTTGCTAGAAATTAATTCTATAAATTGAGATAACTACTGGAGTTGAAATAGCTAGTAGAAGGAATAGATTTTTTCTAGTACAATACTCGCCTTTCAGTAGATATTGGGACTCGCAGGAGCACATTTCGCGTTCTCGTCAACGAAATCGCCGCGTTCGAGTGCTGCGGCGGTTGCCTGATTGGCTTCCTCAATGGGGTACGTCCTATTCGCACAGAGATGGACGCGAATGTGGGCGGCGCTGATCGTGTCGGGTTCGCCAGCGTCCGTATTGTATTCGATGATGCGAACAACCCGGTTGATCATTTTGTCTGTGGCATCGGTTATTCGATTATATTCGAACTATGTAATGGTATAATTATCCCCCTCTCAAACTATGGCCTGTTCAGAAAAATCGAGTATGATTTGGGAATACACTTCCAGTGGCGACAGTGATCCTGTCTGGCAACTCGAGCTATCCATACCCAGCACGACCGGACTAGGAACCTGACTTTCTTCGACCCAGTTGCATGCTCTCAACGCCTCACTCTACATGCACGCCGAGTTCGTCGGCGATCGCTTGCAGCTCATCTTTAATAAACGATCCAGCGCTGGCCGCCTCTTTGGACTCACTTAGTCCGATCTTCCATCGGATGCCCGCTCGCATCATCGACGTCGATGGTCGTGACCCCTCCTCAACAGCATATCCCACCTCGTTCGCGATCGCGACAAGCTCCTCTTTAGTGAACGAGGCACTCACCTCGCGTTCAAAGCGACCGACATTTGTGCGAATCGCGTTCTGTAGTTCAAGAACAGTTGGACTCATATCGACGTCAACGGCGAATAGATCCGTATAGATTGTGATGGCGCTCGATAGCTGGTAGTTCACAGCCCTGCTAATTGGGCTGGTATCAACGGACTATTGATGGTAACTAGTCTCGAGGCATTGATGAATTCAATTACTGAACAAGCCCGCCAGGATAGTAGTAGCGCCTACCTGAGAGTAATTGCCCTAAATCGCGTCGATAACGATTGCCGCAGTAACGATGGCAAGCCCGTTCGCGATGCTATCCTCTGGTCGGATAGTCAAGCGAGTGAGTAGATCGAACAGTGGCGCACCGACAGCATCCTCAAAGAGATCGAACGTATCTGTGGGTCAGAACTCTTTCCGGGTACTGTACTCAGACTCGCTCGCGTATGACCGAGATTTGGGCGCTTCACGCTGAGACTAGATCACCGTTATTTAACTGATGCTTTTGCGGTCTGACCTGCGAATCGACGAAATTACTTACTGAATCGTGTTTGCGATCGACGAAAATGCTCGAAGCTGGTGACGTTGATCGGTAGTGGGGAACCTGACGACGAACTGTTCAACGCCCGCTTCGACATACTCCGCCAACAATGATTCGACTGCCGCGGATGTTCCGAACGCACCACGTTTCCGGATCTCTGCGTCCGAGAGCGAGCGATCGGACTGATAGGTGACCTGATCTCCGTAGTAGTTGTAATAGAATTCGCGTGCGTCGTTGAGGGCCTCTGATTCGGAGTCAGCGATGACTACATCAAGATAATAGCCCGGCGTGATTGCCTCGGCGGGTCGGCCGGCTTTAACGAGCAACTCTCGAATGTGGTCTAAGCCTGCAGCATACGTATCGGGTGCCATTGCGATCGGGAGCCACCCGTCGCCACGTTCTGTGAGGCGACGCCGTATCGTCCGCGGAAATCCCTGACTTGGGTCGAAGGCAGCCGATGCAACATAGATTGATGGCGAATGTGCCGGTTCGAATCCGATTGCCGCATTCTCCAAGTGATACTGATCGCCGTCGTGATCGACCGCGGTTCCGTCCCAGAGTTCGGAGATGATGGCCAGCGCTTCATTGAGTGTCGTCCCACGCTGTTCATCGTCGATACCGAATTGCCGCATCTCTTTGCGTTCGGGCGGTCTGACGCCTACTCCAACGCCCAAGGACAGACGACCACCGCTTACCTGATCAAGTGTTGCCGTCATGTGAGCGACGTGAATGGCGAAGCACCGGCAGGTAGACCGCCGTTCCGATCCCAATCGAATCGGTTGCCGCCGCGACGGCACCGAGCGTGACAAGTGGCTCGAAGCGCGGTTTCGCGAGGACGCTGTCGCCGACCCACGCCGAATCGTAGCCGAGTGATTCGGCACGCTGGGCGAGAGCAACGATATCAGCGCTGGCGCGAGCGGTGAGTTCCATTGTCGACGTGCTCGAAAAGACGATTCCCCGTGTCGGGAGTAAGTATCCGAATGTGGTCACGATGATCCTACCGAGATCAATGACGGAGATCATAATAACTGTGTACATACCACAATACTGCGATTGCTGCCGCCGTTCGCCCACTGGTTGGCTTGAACACACGTATGGTATTAACACGAGCAGCTCTCAATCTCGATTCTCCCGAACAGCTAGACGCGTCGGATTCGACTATAAGTGCCACTCAACGTCGTAGTGGAATGAGCGTGTAATGTTTTACTCACCCTCCAACGCTGCGAAATGGCTGTTTTTAGTGCCCGCCACTGAGCGGGCAAATTGTGCCCAGCGGGGAGCGAGGTCGGTGGTAGTACGGCGAAGACGAAATCGATATCGTCGGTCTTGCACCGGATGATGATCGGATCCTTTTGGCCGAGTGTAAGTAGACCACTGACCCGGTATAGGATATGGGTTGTCAAAGCGCTCCAGGCGAAAACGGAGCACGTTCGGTGGGGATCAAACGAGGGGACGAACGCTTCGCGCTCTTTTCGAAGTCCGGGTTCGTTGACGGACTGGTGGATGAACTCGATGATAAGAGGACACTCATCGATATTGATGAACTGGGGACTCTTCTATGAGACGTTTCGAAGGATACTCTCTGATTCGCCTGTGGACTTTGCACTGGAACGCATAGATCGTGAATCCATGTCGATATCGTAGTTGCAAGACTGTCAGGTCGAGCAGGGGTAAGAGTAGTTCACAATCTATGCCGCCGCTCCCGTGTCTAGGACGGTCTCAACAACTTCGAGCCTGCTCCTCAGACGAGGTGGTTAACGAGTGTATTGATTGTCTGCATTTCATCGTCATTGATGGCGTGTCCCAGTCCATCGTAGAGCCGGCTCGTTACCTCACCATCAAGTTGTTCGAACACACGTGCCGTCTCGTGAATACGAGCAGCGGTGACATAGGGATCGTCGCTGCTGCACCCAAGAAAGACCGACGTGCCATCGATAGAGCCGGCGTACTCTTCCCTCACTTCTGGACTGAGCAAACTTCCCGACAGTACCACGAGTCCGCCGTAGTGACGGGGATTTCGGGTAACGAACTCGCTTGCGAGACACCCGCCTTGTGAAAACCCGAGCAAAAGCGTGCGTTCGGGTGGAACGTCAGCGTCAGCGGCCACTTCGAGTGCCTCCGATACACAATCGAGAGCGGACGAGAACCACGGTTCGTTGTCTTTGAACGGTGCATAGCCTGATCGAGGATACCACATGCGTCGGGCGGCCTGCGGAGCGAGATACATCACTCTATGATGATGGAATTCGTCGGCGAGTCGAAGGATGTTCTTCGCGGTTGAACTGCGACCGTGAAGCAGTATGACGACTGCGGCTGCCGCCTCAGGTGGCGCTCCTGCAGTTTCGAGTGGCTGTCCCTGATGGGGATCGTCTCTCGACTCGACCGTAAATGGATCACTCATCTAACTCAGGCAAAGATGGTACGGTGAGCGGTTGGAGCTGGCTCTCGATCATCTCGCGGTCTTCTTCGAGCCACGGTGGAAGGAACAACGACTGGCCGAGCGTATCGAGGTCGGCCTCCGCTGTGAGTCCCCGTTGCTCCGTTGCGAGTTCGAAGAGGATCCCACCGGGTTCCCGGACGTACAACGAATAGAAGAAGTGTCGGTCTGTTACCCGCGAAACATCGTAGCCGCACTCTCGGAAGAGATCATGCCACTCGTAGAGCTGTTTTTCTTCCGGGACACGCATAGCAACGTGGTGGATCGACCCTGCGCCCTCTCGCCCAAAGTCACTGTCATGGTCGAGGAGATCTACGACAGTCGCACGATCGCCCGGTGCCCGATACCGAACGCGGTCACCCTCTTGATCGATGAGTTCGAATCCCAGCGTGTTCAACACGCTCGCGGTAACGAAGACGTTCGTCGAGAGCAGTGTTACACTATGGATGCCGCGAATCGCGTGGTGCGTTGGAATCGGTCCGTTCACCCACGGCTCTACGGCAGACTCGCCGGTGACGAGTTCAAGTTGCGTACCGTCCGGGTCGAAAAATCGAAGGACCGTCTCATCGAACCGTTCGGCCGGTCCCTCAACAGAGATCCCGTGTTCGGTGAGTCGGTCTCGCCAGTAGGACACCGACTTCGGCGGGATTACCAGTGCCGCGGTAGTGATCTGTGGTTTCCCCATTCGGCCGTCGTCCTCTGCAGGATAGGGGAAGAATGTCAAACTCGTGCCGGGTGAGCCGGCTTCGTCGCCGTAGAATAGGTGACGCGTGAATTTCTCGTTGAAGTTTACCGTCTGTGTGACGAGACGTAGACCGAGGACACCCGTGTAGAAGTCGACGTTCTGCTGGGCGTCGCGAACGATGCCTGTGATGTGGTGAATACCGAGCGTATCTGAGAGCATGGTTGGTGAACAGATGAAATACCCTACCGAGGCGAATCATCTTTCGGTTCTGGTGGGGTTGTCGAGTCCGTCTGCACCAGACTATGCCTAGACCACGGAAACACCGCTCGAATGGATATTCGTATGCTCCCCAAACACGTCGCTGATTGAGAACTCACGATCAATCAGAAACGTGCTCGGTTCACCGTCCACGATGTTCGCGATTACGCCGAGAAGGCACCTGCAGGGCTCGTGCTCAATAGTCAGACGATCACAAAGGTGTTAACCGCTGCAGAAGGAACGAAGCCTCATACGCAAACTGTGGCTCGTGTTATGGACTTCCTCAAGAAGATCGGTAAAGACGACGTCAAGCAGACGAAACCTCGCGGCAAGAAACTCATCGTTATCGACGAGGAGGCAGCCGATCGGTATCACGATATCGAGCAAGCCCCCACAGGAAGCGTGATGTCCTAACGATGGGATACAACACAGAGCATAGTCGACGACGACTACTCCGGGTAAGCTCTTCCTTCCTAGTGACAACTCCGAGCAGCCCTACCCTGGTGTAGTAGTAGTGTAGGGTGTAGAACTGAATTTGCTGGTTCTACCTTCGGAAGTATATCACACCACAGTGATTAGTCCGACAAGCCTTGTGCAACATCACATGTCTCTTATCACGTGTTTGTTGCACATGATTCCTCAGTTATTTTCCGTTGTTCCATCATGAGTTGTTCATCCTTCCACAGAGAGTGTTGCTAGACAGATAGTGGGGAAAATTATAGTATAGGGGAATATATTTATTTCTACCCATCGTAGAGCAGCGTATGGCGGACACAAAACTCGATGACCGGGGCCGTCTCACACTCCCAAAGGAGCTTCGAGAACGATACGGTGAGCGCTATCATATCGTTGAACTGCACGACGGAATCAAGCTCGTTCCCCTTGCGGACGATCCGCTCGCAATGCTCCGAGGAGAGTTCGCAGATATCGAACAATCAGCCGACGAACTTCGCAAGGAGGCACGGGACGCAGCACTCAACGAGGCTGGACGCTGAATGTACGCTGAGGTAGATTTCCTCCTCGCCCTTATCAAAGACGACGATTGGCTAGGAGACGCCGCTGAGGAGGTTTATCAGAAGCATCGAAACGATCTGTGGACCTCACAGTTCACACTCATTGAGCTGCTCTTAGTCGCGTATCGCGAGGATCGGGATACCGAGCGAGTTATCGCGAACGCTGCAACCCTCCTGGAGGTACGTGGTGACGTAGACACCGTGGTCGCAGCGGCAACCTACGTTGAAGATCATGGCTTCACGCCCTTTGATGCGCTACATCTCGTCGAGTCTGCAGGCGATACCATTGTTTCTAGTGATAGCACCTATGAGAGGTTTGCACCACGACTTGACCTTCGAGATATCATAGAAGAATGATGCCGGGTAGAGATACATCTGATTGGTTCTCGGGAGGACGACATCGAATATCCAGACAAGCTGACAGAGCCTTGTGCAACCATCTCTTGTCCGAGAACTCATAGCGGCACAAAAGAATTCTTAGTCCGATCCCCACTCATTGATTAGTAATCTGATTATTCAGAAAAAATCGCACTGCATACGATTTGACTGGTCGCTATCGATACTCAATATTCGTGGATGATTCAGTGGTGTCGCCTTCTACCAGTGGCCGTCATGGACACTTTGAGAAAAACGCGCATTTCCAGAGGAGCGCGTTGATCCAAATATTGACCCGTTCAAAATTTATTTTATCCTGTTGGGAAGTTCATTAGAAATGACAGCATCGTGTACGCCCGCGCCCTTAGCGGTGAGAACCACTTAATCGTGGCGACAAGCTTGTACTAACAACTAGTGCCTTGCTACCGATCCAGCAACTTGCGCGGATGGACAATGACATATTGCACTCTGTAGCATGAACCAGGCGTCAACAAAGAGTACGTCAGAAACTCGCCAGTCGAACGATCAACGTACTCACAGACCTGACAAAGGGACGACTCTACGTTAAACAGAAAAATCTCGCAAGGATAGCCTCTCATACAAGCAACGGCGTGTTGTCCTTCCGGACGAATCTGAGACTCCTGGCGAGACGCCGTTCGAAATGGACTCCCTGAAGACAGCTGACGTCAGTGGCGAGTGATGTCCCCGGGTCCTAATTCCCGCGAGAGCGGATCAACCCTCTAACACGACACGACGCCACCCCCCACGAAAGTGGTTATTCATACGGTACGATTACTAGTGGGTATCTTCTTGAACGGCTATTGACGGCTCTAGCCAAAGACCCCCCTGAGAGGTTCCACTCCCGACAACAGTTGTCTCCAGAGAATGAACTCCCTTTTCATGATCCATGGTAACATTTAACCATAAGGAATACTAATCATTGAGAGGTATGTAAGGATGAGCAAATCCTTTCCGCTATCAAGCAATCGTGGTGAGCAATTAGCACCATCTCAAGATGAGGAAGCCGACGATAATCCGCTTAGAGATACGAATTTGCAGTCCTTAGTCTCTTAATTACGGTTACTTTCGTGACTATCCTGCTTCCGGCTTTTGCTCCCGGGGGAGAATCAGTCAGTGTTCTCAATCCCACATGGCTTCTCAGTTTGTTTCTCGGTTGCTGGTTCGCACTGTAGATCTACCTTCAGGTCCTCTGGACGTGGAGCGATAACCGATTAAACCTATTATAACATTCAGACCATTTCCCATAATATACTTCCATATTATAATCAGTTATTATATATCACTGAGTGTATTTGGTATTCTTCTTAAGAATAGAGAATAGATAATTGGATATCACTCTACGAGTAGCTCGTAACAAAATCATCTGTGATCGCGTTGCCAAGCTCATAGAGATGGTGTTCCTTGAGTGGCTCAGAGAGCTGATTGAGGGACCGCTGAGCGATCCATACGTACTCGGTGACACGATCTTGTGCGTAGGCAATGCTCCCAACGGATTTGAGTTCGGAAATGAGTGAGTCATAGGCTTCATCAGTCCCTTCGAGAAGTGCAGGAACATCGACCCCATACTGGTGTGCGTGAATCGTCATAATATTCACCGGCTCTAGGTTTCGACTCGAGATAGTGCCAGCTAGATCTGGTTCTCTAGTGACTTTACGAATATTATGGTAGATATGGAATGCAACACCTATGTGACGGCCATATTCTGCCAATTGGTGAGCAATACACGTATCCTTTCCAGCGAGTATGGCGCCGATATAAGCTGATGAAGCGAACAGAGACCCTGTCTTTAGCCGCAGCATTTTGAGATATGTGGTTTCTGTAGCTGATTCATGGGAATTGAGTGAACAACTGAGCATCTGGCCTTCAAAAACATGCCTACACCCCCTCAGTAGGTTCCGTTGGCAGACGATAAGATCTTCAGCTGGTGCATCCGTCTCAAGGAGTATCTCGAGCGCTTTTGGAAATAGAGCATCTCCTGCTAGAATTGCAATTGATTGATCCTGTTTTGTATCAACCAGTGGCTTTCCTTGACGTCGCTCGCTTTGCTTGATGACGTCATCATGCGCGACAGAGAGTATATAAGATAATTCTACCGCAAGCGCTGCAGGAATAATATCTTCCGTTTTGTCCTTCTCAATTTCAAAAGTATCGGCGACAAGTAAGAGGAGTGTCGCCCGAAGTCGGTATTCCTCAGGTTCAATTGAATACGGAATCGGTTCGGATAGGCTCGCTGGTAACTCATTCGCAAACAAAAAATCTAGTTCGGCAGATATTCGATCAGAATATTCAGTAACTACTGCTTCCAATGACGTGACGTCATTCATACTATTATTTAAAGTTCCGTTCATATATTATGAATATCTATAGGAAGAGAATATTATCAATGTAGAGTTGTTGATCTTCCGATTTTTCCTCGTCACAATTGACATTGTATAGTCTCACGTGTGAGACCTCAATTCGGAATCGAGATATGAGGAGATCGACACACGGGTTATTGCTGTCGCGTCTTCTCGAGTAGTTGTTGCCCGAGTATACATTGTGCCATTAACGATGGCAAGAACATGCTCTGCAATCCGCGTGGCGTCAACATCTCGAAAAGTCCCGTTCTTGATTCCCTGTCTAATTATATTCTCTATAGTAGCCGCGATTTGTTCATCCATCTGTGTAAACTGTTCTTTGAAGGCTTCGTTCGTTACAGCTTGTGAGCGAAGGGCAATCATCACTTCCTGGGTCTGGCGCTGCTCCTCGTTGGGGCGGAGTGGCAAGAGTTTTTCGATGACATGCTCAAGGTCTTCGTCAGGATTATCTCCCGTCTCAGTACTAACTACCGTCTCGAATCGGTCGACAGCAAATTCGAGGAAAGCGACCAAGAGGTCCTCCTTGGAATCATAATGGTAGTAGAGGGCAGCTTTCGATTTCCCGAGTTCATCCGCAATTTGGGAGATCGATAGGCCTGGGTAACCGCGATCTAGAAGAACTTCATAGGTTGCCTGCATGATCTCTTCTTCAGCAGGGTTCCACTTCTCGGCAGGTGAGTCAGTTCCCATTATCAATTCACCTCTGTTTATCAGGTTTGTTTAGTGTATCGTCATCCATATCATCGAATTTGGTTCCACACCATTGGCAGAAGCTAAGCGATGGATCCACCTCCTCTCTACAAACCGGGCACGCCACTTCAGTGTCGGTTTCACTTTCGGTATCTTCAGCTAGTGCTTCGCGTTTATCAATCATTTGTTGTGACATTTGTTGAACTCTCGCGATAATATAAGCATCAATGACACTAGCAACGCCAACAAGAACAAGTGGAAGGACCGAAAGGGGATCGGCGATCGTCCCCCAACTGAGAGCGGACAGTGTTGAATCAGAGACAAATAGAACTGTCGTAACACTTATCACACTAAACCAGCCGAGTGCTCTGAGCCAGCGGCGAAGATATAGGTGCCCAAGTCCAGTGGCAGCGGTAGCTAAGAGAGCAGCTAGCAATGGATTATTTCGGAGCGAAATTTGCACCATACACATACTGAACGTTCGTTAGATATTAAAAAAGCTTCGCTTTAAAACGAGCTGGCTATCTTTACTAAACCTTATGGAGACGTACACTGGGAAGGAAACAAGCAAAATAGTGGTCCAGAAAAATTAATGGTTACCGAACGTTTAGTTACCCTCAAAAATACAAATTAACGCATTATACTAGTAATGACCAGAATCACCTAGATAATAAATCAGCGATCTCCTAACATGGGTACCATCTCTGTCGTTGGATAGTGAACCACCTCTTTATGTGCGGTTATAAACGTATAGCGACGTTACTGGTAATACTTGTTCTACAATAACGGCATATATAAATCACGACAATTACTCCACACAAGCCATCCTGTTCTAGTCACAACTCTGAGTAGCCTCTTCCTGATTTAGTAGTAGGAGCGTGAATAGAAACAGGTTCGTCGGTTCTATCCTCGAAAGCATATCACATCATGGTGTGATCAGCTTGACATCCACTCTACAATGAATCACCACGCCATCTCTTTACTACAAATCAGTATCAAGAACGTCCTCAACACATCACACTCCTTTCTCTAAATGAGAACGCGCCGCTCAAGATACACAGTAAGCTCCGTTCGAACAGCATCCACAGCGATCGCTTCGGTCGTTGCATAGCGCTCTATTGCTCCCACAATTGTCGTCAGTACGTACTCACTAACCTGCTCAACATCGAGTTCCTGCATAACGCCTTGATCAATCCCCTCTTGTAAAATAGATTTTAATTGTTCTTTTAGTGCGGTATCGATATCCACGATTCGGTTTCGGTAGGCCGCATTGGAGACGGCCTGGGCCCGTATTTCAACGTATGCGCCCAATGGGAGAGTCACCTCCTGAGAGTCAGACTCAGTCGACGCAAAGATCTGATCAATGAATTGCTGGAGGTCAGTAACTGGATCCAATTTGGACTCAACCTTGAATCCCTCTTGGATATCTTCCAGAACTCGTTCAAGAAATGCAAGCAGGAGTTCGTCCTTGTTCTCGTAGTGATAGTAGATCGAGGACTTGTTGATATCGGTAAAGTCGGCGATTCGCTGAATTGAGAGTCCAGCATACCCATACTGGTAGAGAGCTTTATACGTCGCCCAAAGGATCTGATCCGGTGTCGTCACCGGATCCCCATCGAACGGAACGAACTGCGCCATAGAGTATGCTCAGTGATACGCCACCTACTACTTTACCCTTCAAGAACGCTTTCTCGTTCAACTCTTCTTTCCACATAAAACTCTATGATCTGTTATCTATTCTAATGAAATTGGCAAGCAGAGCGTTTATTGTCTACCAAACGTTCGTTCGATACATGAGGCTCCACAAACGGATCGTATCCGAAAGAGAGGCGGTCGAACGACACAACAGAGGGGTCACTAATGAGCGTTGAACCAACCAGAGACCAGCAGTTAGACGACGGTCTTGCGGGTGCTATTGATCGAATCCTCGATAAAGGGTTAGTAATCAATGCTGACGTCGTTATTGACGTAGCTGGGACAGAACTGCTCGGCATCAAGATCCGTGCTGCACTAGCTTCGTTCGAGACAGCAGCTGAGTACGGTCTCGAGTTTCCCGCTGGGACAGAAGAAACACGAGCGTTCGCCGAAGCAAAAGCGCGTAACGAAGCATGCCTTCAATGTGGCAAGCGTGTCGAAAAAGAGGTACTTCTAACCGATGAGTGCCCATGGTGTGGGTGGCAGAGTGCTCGGGCAAAGCGCTTGGAGGACGAAGAGAACTCACCGGGTAACTCAGGCTCTCTTGAATCATCGCAGACGGACACACCAGAGATAGTTGCTGAGGGACCAGAAATCGACGATGATCGAGATCGATCTACGGAGGAGTAATGTGAGAAAGACTGGATTCACTACCGTCATCGGATCGAAACGACGGTATAGATCGGACACACCGGTGCCCGAGGCCAATAGCCCATGACAGTGGAAGTAGATGAGGAAGAACTCGAACAGGGATTGTTAGGGCTCATTATGGCCGTTGTCGAGATCCTCAAGGAGGTCATCGATGAACAGGCACTCAATCTGGTCGAAAAAGGTGTTCTCGACGATGAAGCGGCCGAGCAACTTGGACAGTCACTGATGGATCTGGACGAAACCATTCAGCAGATCGAAGACGAACACGATCTCGACGAGACGGCTTCTGAAACCAAAAAGCAGCTCGATCGAACTATCGATGACGTCCTCAACACCGCGCTCAATCCGGACGCATGGGTTGAGGAGATCGCAGAGCAAGAGCAAGCGCAAGGATCTATTGTGGACTCGACTGATACCCAATCAGCTCTCGATACACCGGAGGTCGATAGGGATGAGTGATAGCCTGTACACCTACTGTTTCGCTGATATCGAAGCGGAGATCGAAGATAAGCAATCGTTCGGAAGCGGAGTCGATGATGAACCCGTTTCGGTGCTCCTCGAGCAGGGAATCGGAGCTGTCGTCCACAAGTGTGCGGCTGAAGCATACGATACCGACGAGAGAGAACAGGCAGAGACGTGGATTAAACAGCACAATGAGACCATCGAACGTGTAGCAGCCGAACTCGGGCCTGCCCTTCCAATGACGTTCGATACGATCTTCGAGAGCGAAGATGCCGTACGGCGTTTTCTTGCTGATCACATCGAGCAGATCTCTGAGCGATTGGAAACACTGGCCCAAATGGACGAATACGGAGTCCGTATCTATTGTGAAGAAGAGTTACTGATCGAGGAAGCGGATCAATCCTCTGTAACTGAAGACGCTGGTGGCGCAGCGTTTTTCGAGGAAATGAAACGGGATAAACAGCGCCAACGGGAGATAGCTGAGAACGTGAAAGCCCGTTTCCAGTCCTATTTCCAGCGGATTGATTCAGTTGTTGACAAAATTACTGAAGAAGATCTTGATGACGACCTCGACGAAGAGCGGGGACGGAACGTTCTCACGGTATCCTGTCTCGTCTCCGATCACGAGATACAGGGACTAAAACAGGTACTAGATGAAATCAACGATGAGGATGGCGTCGAAATTGTATTTACAGGCCCCTGGCTTCCCTACTCGTTTGTAGGATCACTAGGACCCACTGCAGCCAATACTAAGGTCACTGAAAATGGAGCCTAAAGACGAATCCGTCGAAGAAGGTGTTGCTGGTCTCTTGAATCGAGCGTTAAACAAAGGGGCAATTCTCAATGCTGATCTCTTGATTACGGTAAATGATATTCCACTCGTGGCCGTACGTCTCCAGGCAGCGATCGCTAATATGGAACTGATGGTCAAATACGGTATCATGACTGATTGGGACCCCGCAGTGCGCCATATTGACGATGAGTATCTTGCTCAGCACGGAAGAGATCCGACTGTCAATGATACTCCTACCGAAGAAGATAGTCACCACAGAGAGCTCGATTCACAGGAATAAGATACCTCTTTTGCGAAACGACTCTGCTGGCTATGCCTTCGCAGGCCTATCATATACTACGAGACATTTCTGTTCCAGATCATGTTCTTGGCTGACCCAACGAGCGCAAATGCAACTAAATCAATAGTGTTCGTAACCGCGAATGGGTCACCGAAGAGTGCTCCGATGAAATCCTGGCTCACGGATTATTGCTTGGAGAGCAGGTCTCTTGAGCGCTCTGTCTCACGGATGTTTCTGATATACCGGAGACGTAGTATTGCGTTCTCGATTAGAATTTCGGTGGGGATACGGTAAATCACCCCCAATCTCGGCTTACATTGTCCTTGGGGTTGTATCCAAAGACGGCTGTAATCTTATGAAACAATCGTGAACCCGATGATGATATCTTCGATCCTCTCGTTTCCGAAGTCGTTCTTTTCATTCATAGTTGGTGCCTCCAACAGCAGGCGTGATCAAGTTGAATACACCAGACCAATTGAACCAGGAACCTCGACACAAACAGATGTTGCTGTATCACAACCCGCAAGATCGTCAATCAATACGATTGCATCATTTGTAACAACGATCGCAAAAGCGAGAGTTTCGTCCGAATCGAAGGCTCTGTGGTCAGAGACTAATGTTTGGTAGCAGTACATGTGAGTCCATGTCTGACTACCACTTAGATGATTCGCAGCCGATTCTTCTTCCTAATCGTTACAGAGAGGCTTATAAACCGTTGCTCTACATCTTGTTGATACGATGAGTGACTATCCTAAAACTGAACAACGTATTAGAGAAGCGGCCTTCCGTGCACTCATTACACATGGCTATGCGGATCTCTCGATCAAAGATATCGGTGATGAGCTCGGCCAAAATCCGTCCCTGATATACCATTACTTCGATAGCAAAGACGAACTTCTCCTCTCGATGCTCGATGTCTTTATCGAGATATTTGTCGGTCAGCGAGCCGAACAGCCGATTACTAACCCGGAAGCGGAGCTACAACGGTTTATCGAGCAGATTCTCCATCCACAATCGGAGCAGGTCGAACAGGTCATGTTTTCTCCTCCATCAGACATACAAAAGGGGACCTCGCGGGTGTTCGTCGAACTGTGGGCACACGCAACGTGGGACGACGAGTTCCGGGCAGAAACGACACGGGTGGAGAACCGGCTCAGGGAAACTGTCACGCAGATACTCCGTGCGGGCATCGAACGCGAACGGTTCCGGCCAGTGGAGCCGGAGCTGACGGCGGATCACCTTCTCTTCCTGCTCAAGCAGACGATCCATACTCGTACGACGACGAATCGGGACGGCATTACCGAACGTGGTCGGACGATCCTTGATGGCGTGGTAGACGACATTTCCATCGAGAGTTAGACTCAGGCTGCTGCTATCGTTTCGATGGTCACTTTGCGTTTCGGTGCCTGTTACTGTGCTGCTAGCCAATACCAAAAGGCCTATATTTAATTAATATGTCTAGTCATCTAGATCAGTCGTTGGAGTGGGTCAGTCACCGGAATCCATTCGAGACCACGAGGGGCAGCTCTCGCCGTTCGGATGGACGCTGAGATGCGTCAGGAAGATCCCGTTCATTACGACGGGAAACATGGGACGTGTTTCGATATGAGGACGTAAACTACGTTCTCAAAGATCACGACGCGTTTACGGCTAATCGCACCCTGGAAGACAACGCCTCAAATGGCGGGAGTGGTGATATGCCGATGTTACAATCGATGATCACGACGGACCCGCCAGAACATAATCGCCTTCGAGGATTTATTGACGAACGATTCCAGCCGGGAGCGATACGGGAGTATCAGCTCCAAGTAGAGAAAGTAACAGCAAAATTGCTGGATGACCTTGATAACAAGCAGCAATTCGATTTCGTTAACGAGTTTGCGATTCCGGTTCCGGTCATCGTTATCGCTGAACTACTGGGAATCCCCGCTGATCGCCGCGAGCAGTTCAAGGAGTGGTCGGATGCACTCGTTTCGCGGCCCGAAGACGATACACAAGAAGAGATACAACGGGTCCAGCAGGGACAGCAACAGGCCCAACAGAAGATGGAGAGGTACTTTGCAAAATTACTGGAAGAGCGCCAGGGGGGCGACGGCGACGACCTCGTTACGCTTGCAGCGAACGCAGAGGACCTATCCAGAGGAGAAAGGGTTAGGTTCTGTATCCTCCTCCTTCTCGCAGGCAATATTACGACGACAAACCTCCTCACCAATACGATCTGGTCACTTGAGGAAGCGGGGATCACAAACGACGTTCGGACAGGGACAGTCAATCGCGAACAAGCTATCGAAGCAGCACTCCGATATCGATCCCCGATCCAGTCGCTAAAACGAATCGCGACAGAGGACGTCAAGCTGAACGACCAGCATATCCAGACCGGAGATGTTCTGACACTCTGTTTGGGTGCTCATCTCGCACGGATGGAAGCAGACGTAGCTTTGGGGCAATTGCTTGAACGCTTCGACCGGCTGGACGCGGATCTATCGGATCTCCAGCCGTTGAGTAGTCTCTATAGTCTCGAATCGCTTCCCTGTGACGTGCGTATAGATGCTCATCCCGAAGGATAGCACCGATATTACCAGTTGTTCTGTTCACGTATTGATGTAGTGGAACTCGGTCATCGAACGAGAGGCGACCGATCAATCGGCCGTCTGATCGCTATCAATTGGTAGTATGGCCAGTACTCTCGTCTTCTCTGTTTGGCTGACGCCTCGTCCAGTACCAGCTATACGCTGCCGACAACAGCAGTCACGTGCTCAACTGAACAACGACCGTAGTCACCGCTCGAGATACCCAACGCAATGTCCGCGATTTGTGTGGCCAAAGCGGGAGGACGATCGTGATCTGAGTAGCGCTAGCTACGTGGATGAAACGTCATTGGGAGCCGATCGAATCCGTAGCTGGTCGCCAGTTCGACGGATTCAGAAGGACCCTCGTCGACTTCAAGTCGTTCGACGTGATCCGTGACGGCGTCGAGGATGACGTCCCCCTCTAATTTCGCCAGCGGGGCCCCGAGACAGTAGTGGGGCCCGAATCCGAACGCGATGTGACGATTCGGTGTTCGAGTAGGATAGAATTCCTCAGGATCATCGAAGACGGCTGGATCCCGATTGGCAGACCCGATCCAGGAGACGACCCGTTCACCTTTAGGGATCTCCGTTCCATTGAGTTCGACCACTTCGGTAGTTCGCCGCCCGGAGATCGACTGCACCGGTCCTCGATATCGGAGGACCTCGTTGAACATCATCTGCCAGTCGAGCTCTCCGTCACGAAGCCGCTCGTACTCCCCGGTCTCTTCGAGGGTCCACAGGGCGTTTCCGACGGCGTGTGTCGTCGTGGAGTGGCCGGCAAGAAAGAGGAAGACACAGAACGCCCGCTGTTCAGATGGGGAGAGAGTCGGTTCGCCAACCGACTCCGAGCCCGCGATGACTGAGATCAGGTCGCTTTCCGGATTCCGGCGACGGTCCTCCAAGAGACCGCTAAAATATTCGTACATCTTCCCAATCCCTTCCATGATGGCATCGCGTCCACTTTCATCACTGATCATCGTACTTGACCATTGCCTGACTAGGTCCCAGTCGTCTTCAGGAACGCCGAGGAGCCGGGAAATGGTCGAGATGGTCACCGGGGCGGTCAACTCGCTGATAGCGTCGATTTCATTTCCGTCTTCGAGTGCCTGATCAAGGCGATCGTCGACAATCGATCGAATTGACGGGCGAAGACCCCTGAGGTTTCCAGGTCGAAAGTACTCCTCGACAACGCCTCGAAGCCGATCGTGCTCTGGCGGATCCTCGTCAATAAGGAGAGTACCCAGATTTCCGTTCGGATCGAAATCTGACGCACCCGTTGAGGTGAACGTCTCGTAATCGGAGAGAGTCCGCTTGACATCCTCGTAGCGAAAGAGATCCCAACATTCACGACGCTCATCATAGCGCACGGGTTTGGTCTCGCGCATCGTCTCGTACCACGGAAACGGGTCCATCAGACGTTCTTCTACGGTAAGTTCGTCTGGCGGTCGAATATCGGGTCCGGGATCTTGCTGGCCCACGTTAATTGATCAATTAATTAAGAATGTAGGTCTTTCGGTTAGCCGTGCTCCAGTTGATTCGTCGGTCAGAACAATCGATATTCTCTATAATCGGCCCGGTGTTTAACCGCACGACGCGGAACTAACACGACATTCTGACCGAAGAAGGCAACGAGGTTCACCGAATTCGGGAGGGTTTGGCGTCGTTCGTTCGACCCATTCGGTCCCTGCTCAATCAGCCGCCTGACCGCCGTCAACGGGCAGCGTGTGGCCCGTCATGTAGGATGCGTCGAATGAACAGAGGAACGCGACCACACCGGCCATCTCTTTGGGCTCGGCGATTCGGTCCATCGGCACGTCTCGCATGGCGGACGTATCGTAGTCGGCTCCGATCGTTTGGATTGCCATTCGAACTAGTTCGACTGCCATTCCAATTCGGTCCAGTAGAGTTATCGACGACTTACCGGACCCACCTAGCAGACCTGATTGGATATTCGTCTTCGTGGGACCCGGAGCGATCGCGTTGATTCGAATGTCACGACTAGCGTACTCAAGAGCGGCTGATTTCGTCAGACCGACGACGCCATGTTTGCTAGCCGAATAGCTGGAGAGCCCACCCATCCCCACTAAGCCAGCCTCGGAGGCCGTGTTGACGATCGCGCCACCGCCCTGTCTCTCCATGATAGAGAGCTCGGCCTTCATGCAAGTCCAAATGCCTTTCAGGTTGATAGCGATGATCCGTTCCCACTCTTCGTCCGTGATATCGGCAACCCCTGAAAAGCCCGTGAGGATTCCTGCATTGTTATGCGCAAAATCAAGGCTTCCATAAGTGTCAACCGCAACGTCGATCATCCGCTCGACTGATTTAAGATCAGAGACATCAATCTCAGCGAACGTTGCACTACCGCTGGCATCCTCGATCAGATCAACTGTCTCACGGCCAGCCGCCGCATCGATGTCCGCGACGACGACGTTCGCCCCTTCCTCGGCAAAGCGTCGTGCCGATGCACGCCCAATTCCTGATGCGGCTCCCGTTACGACAGCCGTCTTCCCATCTAGTCCATTCATGAATAGCTCCGGTCGTTAATTAATTATTCAATTGATAAGAGTTTCTATACACTTAGAATAGAGAATCGTATTCCAGGGGTGCTGTCTGAAACGTGCGGCTAAGGTCATCTCGCTGCTGTTGCAGCGTGGATTTCGCACGTGCGACGTAGGGGTTCGCTGACCAGCTACGGGCGTCGCTCATTTCGTCCAAGAAATCCTCGACGATCTCCACGGTGAGCACATCGTTTCGAGCAAGCGCCCTGAGCACGATCAGTGTCATTACGAGGTGTGTATCCACCAGCGATGCATGGACCAACGCTAATCGGTTGAACTCGTCACAAAGCACATGGACTGCATCTATCTTATTCGCCAATGTGTGACTGCTGCGCTCTCTTCACTGTCAAGTGGGAACGCCTCGCCAAGTCCGACACTATGAACGTCGAACGCAGCCTGTCAATCAAGGATAGCCTATGCCGCTTTCCTCGAGGCATCGTTGTAGGAGGGCGTCTCGGTGAGTTCGTCGATGACCTGCTCGTGGAGAACAAGGTCGTGGGAATTAAGTAGTAGATCGGGTGGATTCAGTATGGTATCCGCGACGGTCTCTAAACTAACGAGGGTGCCCTGTCTCACTTGTCTAAGAGTCCCAATGTCTGCACTGAGGGGATATTCCAACCATACGTAGCTGCGGCCAGCCGAGTTCCGACAGTTACTGCCGCACACACTATGGCAGCGGTACTGTCGGTTGCTCCAATACTTTCGATGATCCAGTACGCACTTCCGCCGAATACTGCACACGTCGCGTAGAAATCCTCAAAGAGGATGAACGGAGACCGGTCAAGAAGAATATCTGCAATTGCCCCGCCACCTGCTGCATTGATCGTCGCAATAGCAACGACACCAAAGGCTGAGACACCTGCTCCGGTCGCAACAATCGCACCTGTCGTAGCGAAGGCAGCAAGTCCAATAGCGTCAGCGAAAAGTGTCAGTGGATGACTATCTGGTGACCGCAGAACAGCACTCACTGCGATCGCTAAGCTGACACCAAGGAGTCCCAGACCGATCTCGACCGGTGATTGGAGCGCTAAGGGGATACGATTCACAAGGAGATCCCGTGTCACTCCCCCGGCAAACGCCATTGCTAGCCCGACGACAGCAATACCAAACAGATCGAACTCTTCCCGAATCGCCTTGGCCGATCCAACCAGCGCAAATGCAACTAAACCGATTGTGTTCATAACCGCAAATGGGTCACCGAAGAGTACTCCAATGAGATCCTGGCTCACTAATCGTTGCTTGTAGAGCAGGTCTCTTGAACGCTCTGTCTCAGAGATAGCCAGTATAGTAGAGGCATAGCCTCAAGCCCTCAATTAAGATTCCGGCGAGGGATGCAATGCTGCTGTCCGTGATTGGCCGACAGAATTCCGAGAAAGCAACTACTCCGGACCATGGAGAAGGGGATTGTTGCTGTGTTGAGTCGGTCAATGTCCTTGGCAACATCAAACGAGGAAGTTACGAAATGGGAGCAGTATCCTTTTAAATATGTAAACAGAGGATTTGTCTCCGAAATACCGATTACAGCCAGGATTATTCTGTTGCTCTAAAGACTATCTAGCGCTGGTATTGAACGGTATGGAGCGTGTGACAGCCTCCAGTAGATCAGAGTCCCCGATAGCCAAAAGTACGTGCCAATCATAGTGAGGTACACTGAGCAGTGAAAATCTACCTGAGAAGGCGCCGCAGTCGAGAGGTGGTAGTAACGATATCTTTCATATCGTTTCTATTCCTATGAAGGATTAAACAGCAAACGTCTTTAGATCTGGCTAGTTTGAGTATAAACTATCAATGAGCGCGTATCTTGATCCAGTACAATACCAGAGGTACAATCGTACCTGGACCGTCATTAAACCGGAACTGTACTGGCTCGCAGGTATCGAATAATGTCGGCGTCCCCCACTATCCTTGATTCATCAAGCGTTCTACTTGTCGGGACAAGTGAATGGCTCTTGGAGTTTGAAACAGCTCTTCGGATGCGGACTGGTACAGCTGTACAGAGGGTTCAAACCACAGTAGCAGCACTCAACGCCTTCCAGAATCAGTCTATCGACTGTCTTGTCAGTGAGTACTGGCTGGATGAGACAACCGGACTTGAGCTGCTTAACGAAATTCGCAACGAAACTTCCACATTCCCCGTAATTATTGGGACTACAGCCGGAAGTGAGACTATCGCTAGTGAAGCCATCGGGGCAGGGGTTACTGATTACGTCGCACAAACGGAATCGACTGAACAGATGATCGAGAGGCTATTAGATCGAACCGAGCAGGCGGTTCGGTCCGCTCAACGAACGGTTACCCAGCGCGAGCGCGCCAGACAGTTCGACACCATCTTCAATGATTCACGGACGGCAACGTGGGTCCTCAGCCCGAATGGGTCACTTACCCGAGTAAACCAGACAGCACGAGATATGATCGACGCAGACATCGACACAGTCGTCGGCGAGCCATTCTGGACGCTTCCATGGTGGACGCAACCGGGCGCGACGAACACGGATGTTCACCACCTCGTGAAGAAAGCCCTTGACGGGGCGTTTGGGAAAGCAGTTGTCCCACAGCCATCATACGTCAATAATCCACACGTCATCAATCTCTCTGTCCGCCCGGTTGAGAACGAGCGCGGCGACCTCGTCTCGATCGTCGTTGAGGGTGTTGACATCACTGAGCGTGTCGACCTCGAACGCAATCTCCGACAATCGGAAGAACTCCACCGTGTCACGCTCAACAATATGACTGATACCGTCCTTATTACGGACGAGAACGGCGAATATACCTATATCTGTCCTAACGTACACTTCATCTTTGGATACACAGTTGCGGAAATTGAGGGGCTTGGACCAATCACTGATCTTCTCGGCGAGGATCTTTTCGACCGTGCTGAACTTGCGGACGCTGGCGTTCTCAAGAATATCGAAACCACAGCGACGGATAAAGCTGGACGTGAGCACACGCTCTTAGTCAACGTACGTGAGGTTTCGATTCAAGACGGCACGCTCCTCTTTAGCTGTCGGGATATCACGAAACGCAAGCAGCGCGAAGAGGCACTCGCAACGCTCCACGAAACGGCCCGCGATTTCCTGTATGCTGAGACTCACCAAGAAATTGCCCAGCATGTCATCGACGACACACCGAGTGTTCTCGACCTCGATGCAAGTGCGGTCTATCTCTTTGATGCCAGTACCAACGACCTCCGCCCCGCAGCATATTCGACGTCAATGACGGAGCTGAACGGCCCGCTTCCAACAGTTCATGCGGACGGCGATACACTCCCAAGTTACAGTTTTGTCGAGGATGAGGTGCTGTTCTTCGATGATGTTCACGACGCAGACCGGCTCGAAAACCGTGCTACCGGCCTCCGAACTGCGACCTATATCCCGCTCGGCAATCACGGCGTGTTTATCGCAGGTTCGAACCAAATCGGATTCTTCGACGATGTGACGCGAGAACTGGCCGACCTGCTCGCGGCAACCGCCGAGGCAGCCCTCGACCGCGTCACGCGAGAATCACGACTCCGTGAGCAAGATCGAACACTGCAAGAACAAAACGAGCAACTGACTGCCCTGAATCGCATCAACGAAACGATCCGAGAGATTGATCACGCCCTCGTACAAGCGGAAACACGCGAGGAAATCGATTATACAGTCTGTGAATTGTTGACCGCCGACGATCGGTTCCAGTTCGCCTGGATCGGTACAGTTGATCCGATAACCGAGACCCTTACGCCACGGGCATGGGCCGGCACTGAACAGGGATACCTCGATAGCCGATCGTTCGCTGTCCAGGAATCGGATACGGAGCCAGCCGGGAAAACTGCGGCCAGTGACGATGTAACACTGGTAACAAACGTCGCCGCCGGTCTCCGCGAGGAATCGTGGCGAAAGAAGGCACTCGCTCGCGACTATCTCTCCGTGTTGAGCATTCCGCTTATGTACAACGACGTCTCCCACGGTGTTTTGACAGTGTATGCATCGACCCAGAACGCGTTCGACGATACGGCGACGGCTGTCCTGGCTGAATTCGGCGAAACCATCGCGTCTGCCCTCAGTGCGATCGAGCGAAAGAATGCATTGCTCACGACGTCGATGACTCGCGTTGAATTTGCCATCGACGACTCGACGTTTGTCCTTTCACGACTTGCGAAGGATGCAGCGTGCAGTCTCTCGTATCAAGGCGGTGTTCAGCAATCCACTGAGGGGAGTTACGTGTTTGTCACGGTCGAAGACGCGTCTCTGGAGGCTGTCGCTGAAGCTGCATCACAGCTGGCCGCAATCGACGACGTACAGCAGATCAGTGCAAATGATACAGGTGGCGTCCTCCGGTTGCGGCTCACACAGCCGTTTCTCGCCTTAGAGTTAGCCGATCACGGTGCTGTCTTCCAAGAGGCGACGGCTGATCCGACTACTACAACGCTTGTTATCGATATCCCAGATAGTATTGATAGCAGAACGATCACACAACTCGTCCATGAATCGTTCTCCACTGTCGAACTCCGTTCGAAGCAGACGCTTGATCAGTCGATAGAACACAACCTCTACTCGACGTTCCTCGAGAAGGTGACTGAGCGACAACTCGAAGTAATTCAGACAGCATACTATAGCGGGTTCTTCGAGTCACCGCGCGAGAGTACGGGTGAGGAGGTTGCAGAGACGCTCGGAATCTCTCCGCCTGCATTCTACAAGCATGCTCGCACCGTCCAGCGGAAATTGTTTGCAACGCTGTTCGAGGAGAACAATCTCTCTATTGTGGATTCCGTTGGCTAAGTTAGATAACTAGCTGGTTCTTTCAATAGAGGTTTGATAATCAACCACTGAATATTCCCTAATACACTCATTACGTCTTTACAGAGTGCCCTGGATCCCCTGGCGGCACTCGTGAGTTCCCCATGAGAGATATCGACTCCGAACCAAACGAAGAAACGCTATATGAGTGCTTCCAGTGTGGCAGCATTATCAGCGCAAAAACCAGCCCGGGACACTGTCCTGACTGTAATGGCCCACTGCGAAACCGACAAATGCCGTTCGAATAATCATGGCATCCCAAACTAATACGACTCACAACGAGTCAGACGGAGCGACAACAGAATCAATCGAGTCAGAATCGACACTCGAAACGGCTCGCCGGCAGCTGTATCATGCTGCGAATCATCTCGATATTGATGCTAGTGTCGTCAAGCGACTCAAGCATCCAAAGAAAGTTCACGAAGTAACGGTCCCCATCAAACGAGACGACGGAACAGTCGAGGTATTCACGGGCTATCGAGCGCAACATGACAGCGTCAGGGGTCCGTTTAAGGGCGGACTTCGATACCATCCCGATGTGACCAGAGACGAATGTGTCGGCCTCGGTATGTGGATGACCTGGAAATGCGCCGTCATGGACCTCCCGTTTGGAGGTGCGAAGGGGGGCATCGCCGTCAACCCAAAGGAACTGAGTCCAGCGGAAAAAGAGCGGCTCACCCGTCGATTCGCACAAGAGCTTCAGGACGTTATCGGCCCTAACCAAGATATTCCAGCCCCAGACATGGGAACCGATCCTGAGACAATGGCATGGTTGATGGACGCATATTCGATGCAGAAAGGCGAAACGACACCGGGTGTCGTTACTGGCAAACCGCCAGTTGTCGGTGGCAGTAAAGGTCGAGAAGAAGCCCCCGGACGGAGTGTCGCGATCATTACGCAGTTGGTTTGTGAGTACTACAACCGCCAACTCGAGGAGACGACGGTTGCGGTCCAAGGCTATGGAAGTGTCGGAGCGAATGCTGCTCGGCTACTCGATGACTGGGATATGACCGTTGTTGCGATCAGTGACGTGAACGGTGCAATGTACGAACCAGAGGGGATTGATACGGCGTCTATTCCGTCACATAATGAGGAGCCAGAAGCAGTCACAAAGTACGCTGACACCGTTATTTCGAATGACGAATTGCTCACGCTTGACGTTGACGTGCTCATTCCCGCAGCCTTAGGAAACGTAATCACGAAGGAGAACGCAGGGTCGATCGTCGCAGATTTCATCATCGAAGGCGCGAACGGACCGACGACTTCGGCAGCTGATTCAATCCTCGCACAGCGAGACATCGCGGTAATTCCGGATATTCTCGCCAATGCTGGTGGTGTCACGGTAAGTTACTTCGAGTGGCTCCAAGATATCAATCGACGGTCATGGTCACACGAACGAGTAAACAACGAACTCGAAGCAGAAATGCAAGCTGCTTGGTATGCCGTCCAAACAGAGTTCGAAAATCGGGACGTCATCTGGCGTGATGCAGCTTATATCGTCGCATTGTCCCGGATCGCAGAAGCGCACGAAACTCGAGGACTCTGGCCGTAATTCGATACCACCCGTCTGGCTTGCGGCGCGACATCTTTCGTCGTCACGTAATCAAGACTCCTATCGTAGAGAGCAGCTGCTTAGAATCTCTGTTTACTCACCTAGTTTCGGATTCGAAACTACTGGTAAGATAACTCCTTGGAAATAGTTGGCGTCGGTGGTGAGTGATATCTTTGGACGCTAATCCCCACGAGAGCCGGTCAGACCACTAACAGAAGCAGAGCCAGCTCCCGCGCAGGCGATTGTTCAAACGGTACGGTTACTAGCGGGTATATCCTTGAACGGCTATTGACGGCTCTAGCCAGAAACCCCCTGAGAGATTCTACCTCCGACAACGGCTGTCAGTGGACTAGTCCTGTTACAGACCGTCTGCGAGCAAATACTCAATGAATCGGAAGCCATTCACAAACGTGACTGAATCACCATATCCCTCACTGGCCAGGATGGTCTCGGCTCCTTCACCAGCGGCACGATCCGTTGTGTAGATGTAGACCACAGTCGCTGTGCCTGTATTGAGATGCTGGGCCGCGAGCGCAGCGAGGGCAGCGTCAGCCCGCTCAACCTCATCCGCTGGCCGGTCGTCGGCGTTCGCGATGTATCGCTGGATGCCATCCATCACTCGAGAAACGATGAGCTGAGAGAACTCAAGTGGCGCCGCGACTGTCGTCCAGCCCTCTTCAATTGTGGTATCGACGGGCGGTATCTGGAAATCAGACTCGTCGGTGGCAAGTTCGTCAGACACCCGTTCAGGGAGGACGAAACGAATGTCATTGCGGCGGGCAAACCGTTTGACGGCTTGGTACCGACTGTTCGATGGCTGGCCCATGGCGACAAACAGGCCAGTATCAGCGATATGCAGACGGCTCACGCGTCGTCAGTTGTGTCAGGGCCATCGACACTGATTGTATCAAGCGACGCCCCTGTCTCCTCAATCTCGTCGTAGTCGTAGACGACGGGGCGAAGCGCTTGGAGGATGATTTCCGCAGCCAATGGCGAGATATCGAGATCCTGCGCCATCAGGCGATGGGTCGTCTCGCCCTGTTCTCGCGGACGCCGTACTGTCGGGTCCGACGAACCGGGGGCGGTGCCACGCGGCCGTTACTCCTATCCCGCGTGGGACTCGGAGTTACGTGGTTGTTTTCTGTCGGCCTGCGGTCCCGAGGGCTGACGGTTTGATGAGGCAAACACCGAGTCAACTGCCAGTTTTCGAAGTGTCGAGACGCGTCGGGATACCAGCACGTCGACACCCAAGAGTACGTCCGTTGGGCACCTACTCCTTGCGATTCAGGCGTTTAACCGGGTGATGACGACGATTCATCCACGCCGTTTACGACGTGGTATTCTCGCCTGCGTTATCTATAACCGCTTTTTCTCTGTGTAGCTGTGAGTGCTTGACCCCAGCCTTGTGCAACAACAGCTAATTCTCATTCATTGTTGCACAAGGCATCTTGCGTACAAACTGCTTTTTATACTTCAATATTATCTAATGTGCATCAATTATTTGGTGGTTGAGTGTATAGAAGAGGTAATGAGTTGGACAGACCAACCCGCCGCTGATCGTGTCCAGTGGGTCGCTGAGTCACTAAACGAACCCCAGACCGCACACTGGGTAGCTGACGAGGCAGATGTCTCGCCAGCAACTGCTCGAAAGTATCTCGAAAAGCTTGCTGATGAGCGTCAGCTGAGACGAATTGAGAATGGAGAACGAACGCTTTACTCGCCAGATCATGTTACACAGTATCTCAAGGAGGTGCGAGAGGTCTATGAGAACCATTCTGCGGATGAGTTAGCGCAGTCTCTCAACGAGATTCGTACCCAAATAGAGTCCTGGGAGACAACGTACGACGTTACAACTCCGAATGCACTCCGGGCTACGATCGCTACTGTCGATCACGGAGAAGCCGAACAGCGTCGTGATATCGCAATCGAATGGGACCACGTCGAAACGCGTCTCGATATCATTGAAGATGCTCTGAAGCTCTATGACCGATTTCCAGATAATCGACAAGTAGTAGCATAGCTGTAGTATATGCCTCCAAGTCCTAACTATCACGGGAACGTCTATTCGTCTCTCAAGGACGTCCTCCAACGAGTTCCTCAAATCGACAGTGACCGCGTCTACTATCGGCCTTCGAGTGCGGACAAGCGCTATCTTGAGGCCTACGTACGTCCTGACCGGCTTGATTCACTGATCGGAGCCGAGGACCCGACAATCACGGTCAAGTGGACACAGCATCCGTCTCCAGATGAATTTCGGATTGACTACGCCGATCCAAATATCCAGTTTCACTGTGGCTGGCATCAGGATGATGATCATCCAGAATATGGAGAGATGCATTTCCAGTATGATCATCCGGGGCTCGATAAGCTAGTGTACCAGGCGGCCACTGTCGAGGCTATTACGCCGCCTCGAATCCTGTGGGACATACTCGACCGGCTTTTCGTCAATATCATTCCCTCAGTTGCAGCACCCCTATACCGGTAACTGACCCTATTTGCGTATCTCAAGACTATAGGACCATCAGTTCGAGAGAGCTTCCTACAGACATATTGAAACGAATGGACATCGATCAGTGAGCCGACTTTCACGACATAGAGAATGTCAAGGGAAGGCTCGAGTGTATTGGACAACGATTCTCAGAGCCAAAAAAGCAAGAGAGGTCCGCTGGATAGACAATCGACGAGCCAGGAATCCCAACACTCACACAGCGGTTTCCTGAGTTGTCCACACGAAGGAAAGGTGAAGAGAGAGCGAGAAGCACCTCACGCAGCAGTTTTCTTGAGTTAACCTCAAGAGACGAATTCCCATTTCATCTCGAGTGTACGGTACTACTCACGGGCGGCTCGCGAGGGTCCCGTCGATTCATCTATACCGTCTCTGCTGGATCTGATGAGAGCGATTCGAGGGATGGCATCGGTTCAATTGGTGGGCGAAGATCCCAGGGGTGCATTTCGATCGAGAGCTCTTGAGTTTCGAATGCGACTTTGTAGAGGACCTCACATCCACATGTACACCGTCCAGGGTCATTGTCGAGGACGATGGCGTGTTCGCCGTGCAGGTTGAAGTCGGGATCGAGTTCGTCGGGAATGTCGATTCGGACACGATCGCCGAGTTTGAGGGTCATCACGCTCTGTGGGCCCGTCTTCTGATATAAACTCTCGGTAGCTCTTCCGTCTCTTGTGATATTCTATATGGTCTTCTTCTGGGTAGCATTCAATAGCAGTAGAACACATATTACTGGGTAACGGTATCATCACTGATTTGCCGTCTTAGACCTTCTGTGTACAAATTAATGAATTACTGGATCATAAGGCATTTATTTACTACCAATCGAGTAAATCTTGATGCGAGTTCGAAACCACCCTCTCACCCACAGAGAAGTACAAGAATGATGTGGCAAGATTTCATCTTCATGATCGGCAGCAGCCTCTCTATTGTATTCCTTGCACCAACACTTCGGGATACGGCTGCACAAGTCCCAATTGCAACGAGCGCTCCCTCGATGATTATCGGTGGCGTCTACGCGTTTACGTTTGCAACACTCGGCATGACCTTCTCCGCTGCAGGAGCACTCGCAACCTGTGTTATGTGGACGCTGATCGGCTTCTTCCGAGCTCCGAAATCACCGTACAACCAATCGCACGCAGTTGGCAGTATTAGTGAACGAATTGATCTTTTCTGTACCGATGCGTATCTCTGGTACGACCACAAGCGCCATCAGAATTCTGTTCAGGTTGATTCGTACGTTTCAGCCGATACAGCACCGTCGTTCACCTCTCAATCGGATTAATTTCCTTTACTTTGTCGACGCCACTGTGTTGGATCTATCATCAGTCAGCGAATTAGAAAGAGATTGACTGTGCTACAGCAAGCGCACTAATTGCACTCCAAGATCGTCGTTCAGGTACGGGGATAACAATAGGATCGTGATATCTTCTCTCACCTTTATTAATCTACACACACAACTGTGTATTGGAATGGCGACCAAAACGATCTCGCTTGACGAGGAAGCCTACGAACGTCTCAAAGCCCGCAAACGGGAAGGGGAATCCTTCTCGGAGGTCGTCAAACGAATCGCAGGCGAACAGTCTTGGGCCGAGATCGCAGGCATCCTCTCTGAGGACGAGGCGGACGACCTCGAAGCAATCATCGAGGATGGACGGGAACGCTCCCGCAACCGCCGTAACCGCCTCGCTGACGACCTTCGAGGCGAGGAATGATTGAGGACACCTCGTTCATCATCGACATCCTTCACGACGACTCTGATGCCGTACGATTTCTCGACATTATCGAGTCCGAACAGCGACCAGAACGCCTTGCCAGCATTACCGTACTCGAACTGTACGAGGCCGTACCGCAGTTAGATATTCCGGAAGAGCGCCGCCAGAAGATACTCGCTGTCCTCGACTCTCGTCACGCCATCCCCGGTGACACGAAGGTAATGCGAAAGGCCGGGAAACTCTCAGGCGAACTTATCACATCCGGACAAGAGGTTGACCGTGAAGACTGCATCATCGCCGCTACTGCTCTTCTCCACGACGAGCCCATTGTCACCCGGAATGTTGACCACTTCGAACGCATCGATGGTCTCGACGTACGAACATACTGATCTTCATTATCGGGAATAGGATGAGAGTAGTAATCGCTATGGATCGCGATTGCTAATTATCATCACCCACTCCGCCAGTGAGTTTGTCGGTCCGTTGGTCTGTAAGAGAGCTGCGGCATGGCTCTTGGTCCTTCATTGCAGGAAAGATCTCCACTTCGGGTGTGACGTTCGAGGAGCGGTGGATCAATACCGATTACAACCAAGAGATGAATCCGGATTGGGAGGATCCAGACACCTTCTATAACGACGTTCCTCCTGATTTCGCAGCAGAAGCCAAACGACTTGCTGAGGGACGTGAGCACTTCCCAAACAAACCGTGACCGCTTGAATCTTGGCCAAATGTGCCAACGAAATTCCTGCTTTGTCATGATGACCGCGTGTTCCCGCCGGAGTTCGCCCGTGGAGTCGTTCGTGAGAGACTGGACACCGTTCCAGACAAGATAGACGGCGGTCACTGTGTCATGCTGGGTCGGCCAGATGAGCTGGCGAGCCGACTCAGCGCTTACCGGGAGGAGTGGTTGCTGTCGGATACTTCCTGGCGACCAGCGAGCTAGAGTCTAGAATTGACAGTAAACTACTATAGACTGCCACCTTCCCACGGACCAATAAAGTAACGCAGTCTCTTACTTGAATACCATACCACGATGATGTGAATTGCTCGCATATGAACGCTAGCGGGAAATACGCCTGTACAAGTCTCGTAACGATACTCATTGGTAGGGTGACGCTGAGAAACTAGGATGTATGAGCGGCTACAGCAACTGGCGTCATCTTGATTCTGAACGGACGGGACTCATGCTGGTATTCCTGTCGGCTGTAGGCTTCGGTACGCTCGGTATCTTTGGCATCTACGCTCAACGTGCAGATCTCTCGATTCCGACCGTCCTCGTCTTTCGGTTCCTATTCGCGACGATCGTCGTGTGGGGTTTTCTCGCGTGGAGAGATCGATTGACACTCCTTCACGGGCGAGCACTGCTGATTGCACTCGGACTCGGTGCGTTCGGCTACGCGACACAGAGCGGGCTCTACTTCGTCGGATTGGAATTTATGACTGCAGGAATGGTCGCCATTGTTCTCTATACATATCCTGTCTTTGTCGTCATTCTGGCGATTGCCCTAATTGGGGAACGGGTAAGCCGACCGATGCTGGTAGCACTCTGCTTCGCTCTCGGCGGTATCGTACTCGTTACCGGGGCAAACCCTGCGGGTGCATCGCTTGTGGGCGTACTCGTCGTTCTTGGCGCTGCGCTTGCGTATGCCGCTTACATCACTCTCTCGCGAGCGATGCTCATGACGATTGATCCGATGGTTCTGACTGCGTACGTACTACCAGCTGCTGGCACATCGTTTGTCGTCATCGGCACCGCAAGCGGCGATTTCACGATTCCACAGACCCTGTTCGCATGGACGATCCTCCTGTGTCTCGGGGTCTTCGCGACCGCGATTCCGGTTGTCGCGTTCTTCGCCGGACTCAAACAAATCGGTGCCAGCCGAGCTGGGATCATAAGCACTGTTGAACCCCCTGTTACAGTTGCTCTTGGTGCGGTACTATTCGCCGAACCAGTTACGATGACAACGGTTATCGGTGGTATTCTCATTCTGATTGGTGTTATTGTACTTGAACGAGAATGATGAGATGATGTCAGGAATCGCATTGATAATCGCGGCGTGGTAGATTTGGAAGCGAATTTGCGAACGAGACCGTATACCTAGTGGTGCTTGAGGCGAGAGAGAGGTGTACGGGAGGTTTGTTGACTGAGTCGCTACCTGTGCAACATCGATAAGAATGATTGTTGCACAAGGGGGACTCTCGTTGGGGAGCGACTCCCCGCTGTTGGTTCTCGTCAACGGATATGCTTCTCACCAGCGGCCGACATCGTACGTCTCTCGCCACTGCTGGTAGTACGCTTTCTCGACAGTCCGGAGATCGAACTCGCCTGGGTTCCGATCACGGAGTGCAGTAAGGAGTCGTGGATAGTCAGAAAGACGTAGTGCTCGGTCGTCACCAAAGAGAGCTGCGACTATGTATCGATCACCGACTACATAGTTCGTCGGGTCATGAAATGCGAGAACGACTGTCGCAGTTGCAGGTCCGATACCGGGTATCGAAGTAAGAGTTTTCAGCTGGATTTTCGGGTCGTCGACCAGAAAGGCTGCCTCACTTATTCGCTGGACGAACGCTGCAGGGACTTCGTGCATCCGCTTGATGAATCGATCTCACCGTCCTCGTTGTGCATTCAGCTTCCACTGCATTACCTTCTCGAGCTGCTCTTATGTGATGTAGTGTTGCTCACCGAGCGCTCTTGTAAGGGTCTCTTCGATTTCTTTGAGGGTTGGGTCGTAGTTCGCGTTGTACTGTTCGCTCCATTCTATGATGTCGTGGTCCATATTCGTCTTTCAGTTGGGTAATATGGAAATCTACGCTGCGTGATAGATTCCTAAATGGATAGTGGATCGAAGCCATCCTCTGGCATATATTTTAGTGGCGATAAACTAGTCGTGGAGTTTATTTTACGACTTTAGCTATCTGGAACTCTAATCAGTACTATTTTAAGACGCTCATTCGTACAGCACTAAGAAGCAATGCCAATCAGAAACACTACTAACGAGAACACCAATCCCATTAGGGCCTATTTTGTGAATAAACGGTCGCAAATAGCTATAAAGACGTTCAGAAGTGGAGGTTATTCGACCAAAGCAGAAGAAAAAGAAGACACACGGAGTAGGTGGTAGTTATGGAATTATTAGATGAATCGATAGTGCCGGAGCACGCTCGTGGTGTGAAACAAGAAGCGCACGACTTCGCCCAACAGTATGTCGCCCCAAATGCAGAGGAGTATTATAGAACAGGAGAGTATCCTTGGGAAATCCTAGAAGCAGGTCGGGAGGCGGGACTCGTCGCTCAGGATATAGCTGAGAACTACGGTGGTCGCGGGTTTGATATTGCGGAAATGCTTGCGCTCGTAGAGGAGTTCTTTCGAGCCGATCCTGGTATTGGGCTCACATTACGACTGGCAAGCTTCGGTGGTCAACTTGTTGAAAGGCACGGGACTAAGGATCAGCACGAAAAATTCCTGCGTCCAGTCGCAGAAGGCGACCAAATCACTGGACTTGCAGTTTCGGAACCGGAGACAGGAAGCGACCTTGCAGGAATGACGACTCGTGCTGAGAAGGACGGTGATGAATGGGTATTGAACGGTGAGAAATATTGGGTTGGCAATGCCGTTGAAGCCGACTGGCTCACGGTCTATGCGAAAACAGACGACTCGGATCATCGCTACTCAAACTATTCGTTGTTCATTGTCCCGACCGACACCGATGGCTACGAGGCAGAGCATATTCCGGAAAAAATGGCGTTTCGAGCGAGCAAACAGGGCCATATCACCTTCGACAACTGTAGAATTCCCGAGCACAACCTCGTTGGGACAGAAAACAAGGGCTTCTATAGACTTGTAGAGTTCTTTAATGATGAACGAGTCATTGTTGGGGGTCACGGACTGGGAATGGCAGCAGCTGCCATTGAGGAGACTTGGGAATTTGTCCATGACCGCGAAGCATTTGGGAAGAATGTGAGTGATTTCCAATCTGTCCAACACGACCTTGCGGATATGCGAATCGACTTTGAGAGCGCTCGAGCAGTAAACTGGCGAGCCGCCGATAAAGCACTCCGGGGAGAGGATACGAGTTTGTGGGGGGCAATTGTGAAGACCAACTCGACAGAAACAGCCGTGACATGTGCCGAACGTGGGATGCAGCTGCATGGTGGCCGCTCTATATTAACTGATCGTCGGATCGCTCGTATTTATCGAGATTGTCGGATTCCCGTTATCTATGAAGGTGCAAACGAGATTCAACGCAATCTAATATATAGTCAACAGGTCAAACGGAACGAACAGTCATAATTCTATCCAAGCGGATCATTGCACCGCTTGTTAAATCGACATTCCGCAGAGAAACTGGCGATTTTTGGAGGAGAATGATGGGATTGCTATCGATGTAGTTACATGGGAGAGCAGATTGTATCGATTATAATCACTCCTCTGATTCAAGCACGAACTTCTGTATCTTCCCCGTGGTCGTCCGCGGGAGATTATCGACGAACTTGACTTCACGGGGATGTTTGTACTCTGCAAGATTTTCGAGACAGTACTGTTTGATTTCTTCCGGCGTAACTTCGATAGTTGGTTGGGGAACGACAAATGCCTTAACCGTCTCACCACGACGCTCATCTTCAATACCGACGACAGCAGCATCCGCTACTCCTTCATGCTCAAACAGTAACTCCTCTACCTCGCGGGGATAGACATTATATCCGCCAGTAACGATCATGTGTTTCTCTCGATCTACGATATAAAAGAAGCTATCTTCATCCTGATAACCGAGGTCGCCGGTATGAAACCAACGTTTGGTTCGTTCCTCTGTAAATGCTTTCTGATTTGCACTATCTAGGCTATGATATCCTTTCATGACGTTCGGTCCATGTATCACTAGCTCTCCGACAACATCCTCTAAATTCGTCTCATCGTTTACTGGGCCCTGTTCAACAGATGGCAGTTCCTCGAAATTCTTGTTGACAATCTTTGATTCGATGCCTGGAAGTGGCTTTCCGATACTCCCGATTCGACGATCAGCAAGACGGTTAGCGTGGGTAACTGGTGATGTTTCTGTCAAGCCATATCCTTCTAACAATGACGGCTCGAATAACTCCTCAAATCGTCGTATTACTTCTCGTGGGAGGCTACTACCGCCTGCATTGGCAAAGCGAATTGTTTCCAGATTATGGTCTTCAGCAGCAGGGTGATTTACCAAATCATTGTACATCGTTGGGACGGCATGCATTAGCGTAATGCCCTCGTCTGAAATGAGATCAAGCGTTTCTCTCGCATCCCATTCTGATACTAGATGATAGCTACCCCCACCATAGAGTGTCGCTAACATTGTAACGGTCATACCGTAAATATGGAATAACGGCAACACACCCAGCATTTTATCGGTCATGTCAATTCCATCATGAATCTGGGGAGAGACACGAGCCTCAAACTCGAGATTAGAGTGTGTTAGAAGGACACCTTTTGATTTCCCAGTCGTGCCGGACGTATATGGCTGTACAGCGACTTCATCATCCGCCCGATCGATAATGTCCAGTGTATCATCCGCGAGAAACGTCTCAAACTTAATGGTATCTTTCGTGGTAGTTCCAACCGAGACGACTGTTTCGACGTTCGTCTCATCTTGTATCTTGGTGATGTGTCCGATACGCTCCGAAAGTCCGACGACAGCTTTTGCCCCACTATCAGCGAGTAGGTGTTTGATCTCCCGGCTTTTGTATTGTGGATTCATCGGGACAACAACCCCGCCAGCACAGAGGATACCATGGAATGCGGTCACGTACTCCGGAATGTTTGGAAGATAGATTCCGATGCGATCCCCCGGCTCAATACCTGCTTCCGAGAGCGCGTACGCGAATTTCCTTGTCCGATCCCACAACTCCTTGTAACTGATTTTACGATTTTCAAACCCGATTGCTGTCGCTTCAGGACTTGCTTCGACTGTCTCTCCGATAGTGGTGAGAAGGTTTGTCACGCCTGAAAATAGATGACGGTACTATCTAAATGTTATTCGTAGATTTTTTATAAGTTTCTAGTAACTTATTCGAATGCGGAGAGGCCGGTAAGATCCTGGCCGAGTATCAGCGTGTGGATGTCGTGGGTGCCCTCGTAGGTGTAGACCGTCTCCATGTTCGCCATGTGGCGAATGGGAGAGTACTCAGCTGTAATTCCGTTGCCGCCGAGCATTTCACGAGCGATCCGGGACTGGTCGCGGGCCATCTTGACGTTGTTGCGCTTGGCCATCGAGACGTGCTGGGGACGCAGCTCGCCGCGCTCCTTGAGATCCGCGAGCCGATGGACCAGCAGCTGACTCGTCGTGATCCCCGTGGCCATCTCCGCGAGTTTCTCCTGTTGGAGCTGGAACCCGCCGATGGGTTTGTCGAACTGTTCGCGGTCGGTCGCGTACGCGCGGGCCTCCTCGAAACAGTCCCGGGCCGCCCCGACCGCGCCCCACGCGATGCCGTAGCGCGCCTGCGTGAGACATGACAGCGGCCCCTTCATCCCCTCGACGCCGGGGAGGACGTTCTCATCGGGCACGCGGACGTTCTCCATCGTGAACTCCCCGGAACTGGAGGCCCGAAGTGAGAGCTTCCCATCGATGGTGTCGATGTCGAGCCCGTCGCGGTCGGTTTCGACCAAAAATCCCCGCACCGGTGCGCCCTCGCTTGATGTATCGCGTGCCCAGACGACCAGCACGTCTGCAATGGGCGAGTTGGTACACCAGCGCTTCTCGCCGTTCAGGACGAACTCCTCGCCATCGCGCTCAGCGTGCGTCTCCATGCTGCCTGCGTCCGAGCCGTGCTCGGGTTCGGTCAAGGCAAATCCACCAATGGCCTCGCCCTTACCCAGTGAGGGGAGCCACCGCTCTTTTTGCTCCTCGCTGCCGAAGGCGTAAATGGGATACATGACGAGTGCCCCCTGAACGCTGGCCATTGATCGAAGACCGGAATCCCCGGCCTCAAGCTCTTGCATCAACAAGCCATAGGCGGTCTCGCTCACGTTCGAGAGGCCATACCCTTCGAGATTTGGTGCGTAGAAACCGAGATCTCCCAGTCGAGAAATAAGTTCTTCAGGGAATGTCCCCTCAAGATAATGATCTGCGATGATCGGCCGAACTTCTTCTTCAACGAATTCCTTGGCTTCGTCCCGAACTGTCTGCTCTTCTTCACTCAGATCCGATTCAAGCTCAACGAAATCTAGCATACGTAGATGTGATTAACATAGATGATAAATATTGCGGTATCAAACTTAATCGGTAGCAATAAACTCGATAGTAGCTACCAATACTAACAAAAATGTCGTGCCAGTAATCGAAGTTCAATATCGAGACTTGGCATTGTTCAGAGAATAGAACCGATGAACGCCTATATCGGAATCCCCTATCAAGTAAGACAGTAATCAGATACTGCTGTGATTAACAGGTAGGATGATATCGAAGAATAGACGAACCAGTATTTATCTATATTAATAAATTTGCAACAGTGGTAGGTATATCCGATGGAATTAAGGTGAGAGTTATCGCAGAACATTCTATGGTTGTTAGTGATATAGATCGTGTCACTGTACTCGGCGCAGGTAATATGGGCCACGGGATCACGGAGGTGGTTGCCATCGCTGGCTATGAAGTAATAATGCGCGACGTAGAGCGCCAGTTCGTCGAAGATGGTTACGAATCAATTGAGTGGAGTCTCGAGAAACTCTTCGAGAAAGACATTATCGACGAAGCACCTGATAACGTTCTTAGCCGAATCGATATTGAGGTAGAACTTGAAACTGCAGTTGCGAACGCTGACCTTGTTATCGAAGCGGCACCCGAGCAAATGGATTTGAAAAAAGAGATCTTTTCTGATCTCGATGCGTTCGCGCCCGAACATGCGATTCTCGCGTCGAACACCTCCTCGTTGTCGATCACTGAGATCGCATCTGCAACGAACCGACCGGAGCAGGTCGTGGGAATGCACTTTTTCAATCCACCAGTGAAGATGGATTTGGTCGAGGTGATCTATGGATCTGAAACAACCGATGAAACCGCCAACACTGCATCTGAGTTCGTCGAGTCGATCGCCAAAACGCCAATCTACGTTCGTAAGGACGTCAACGGATTTGTCGTCAACTCCGTTCTGGGACCGTTCGGTGACGAAGCAGGATGGATGGTCAGCGAGGGACGCTACGAAATCCCTGAGATCGATGCTGCAATGGTTCATCAACGAGGCTACCCAATGGGACCGTTCGAACTGGGCGATCTCACCGGTATCGACGTTGGTTATCATATTCGGAAAGAAGCAGGTAAGCCAATTCCGCCCATTCTTGAGAAAAAAGTTGAATCCGAGGAACTCGGTCGAAAGACGGGCCGGGGCTACTACGAGTATGAGACCGGCGAAGGCCCCGACTATGAGCCTGGCCAAGGCGAGGATGTTGATACACTACGTATCGAAGCGCGGATTATCAACGAAGCCGCGAAATTGATTGGAAACGACGTCGCTACCGCCGAAGCGATCGACACAGGACTTCGCCTTGGTGCAGGCTTTCCTGAGGGGCCTTGTAGACGAGCGGACAAGATCGGGCTTGATACTGTCCTCAAGAAACTCGAGTCGTTGTACGAGGAGTACGGAGAAGAGCGCTACGAACCCTCCGATCACCTCCGTCACCTCGTCGAGTCAGGACAGACCGGTGAAGACGCGGGTACTGGTTTCTACGAGTACAGTGACAGGACAGCACACGACTATACGACCCTGAACCACGACGTCGAGAATGGGCTCCTCGAAATCGAACTCAACCGACCCGAACGGCTGAACGCGCTCAACGAGGATCTGATGAATGAGATCGTTCATCTGCTTGAGAATGCTAACCTCGATGAGGTACGGGCCGTTACCTTCGAGGGTGCAGGTGATCGGGCATTCTGTGCCGGCGCGGATATCTCCGGTTTCTCGGGGGTCGCACCTCACGAGAAAGAGGTGACACAGATGTTCACTACCGTCGCAGAATTCCCGAGACCGGTACTTGCAAAGATCGACGGCTACTGCCTCGGTGGCGGCCTTGAGCTCGCACTCGCGTGTGACCTCCGAATTGCGACCGAGTCAACTGAGTTTGGCTTTCCCGAAATTGATCTGGGTTTGTTACCTGGTGGTGGTGGTACGCAACGTGTAATTCGAATGTTAAGTGAGGCCCGTGCGAAAGAACTCGTCTTCCGGGGCAACCGTATCGATGCTGAGACTGCTGAGACGTGGGGGTTGATCAACCGCGCCGTGTCAGAAGCGCATTTCGAGGAGACAGTCGAGACATTTGTTGATGACCTTGTTACCGGTCCTCCAATAGCGCTGCGAAAGGCAAAGCAGGTGATGAATAAAGGACGTGACCAGGACCTTGATGCAGGGTTAGAAATGGAGGCACAGGCATTCGGTCTCTTACTTGGAACGGAAGATGCCTCGGAAGGTGCTGCAGCATTCACTGAGGATCGAGATCCTGAGTTCCAGGGGGAGTAACATGTCGAGTACCTCTCCTGATGGGCTACGGTCGTTCATCGAACAACATGGATATCTCTCATGGCTCAACCTGCAAATCGACGATATTGAACACGGGAGAATTCGAATGACCATGCAGGCGGATGAGAAACTCTACAACCCTGGGGGGGATGAATTGATTCACGGCGGAATCGCAGCAACTCTAATTGATACTGCAAGCGGCTTCGCACTTCGAACCACCTTTGAGGATTCCACAATGGCACGCCTTGCGACGACAGATCTCAATGTCTCGTATCTACGCCCGGCGACAGACGATTTGGTTGTTGAGGCAGAAGTACTCCGTGCAGGCAAAACAACGGGTGTCACAGATGTCACTGTCAAGAACATAGACGATGATAGTTCAATTGCAGTGGGACGTACAACCTATCGACTGTTTCGAGATTCATGAGCCTATTTACTAGAATTGAGGTCGGAGAGTCCTTCCAAACGAAAGGACGAACACTCACAGAGACCGATCTCATGAACTTTGCTGGCATCAGCGGTGATTTCAACTACCTCCATACTGATGCAGAGCGGATGGAAGAATCGGAATACGGCGAGCGAATCATCCATGGTGCGCTCCTATTCAGTATAATGACGGGACTTCTCTGGCAGTCCCGAAGTGAACAGGATCAAGATGCAATCGTCGCCTTCTACGGTATCGACCGACTGCGATTCGTGAAACCGGTATTCTTAGACGATACGATCCATGTCGAGAGCAAAGTTCTCGAAACAGAACAACGGGATCATCCTATCGCTAATGGCTTAATACGATATGATCTACAAGTCAAAAATCAGCACGGAAATGTCGTGCTTGCTTGCGAATTTCTCTCGCTTGTTAGATAGCGTTTCGAGTTATTCTCCGTGTTTTGAGAGGTCGTTTAGCAGCTCTGGGTCAGTCTGAAACTTCACCACATTGTGGACTACGGAGTTACGAATGTTATCAATTACATCGCCATGTTCTTTGTAGAACTCGTGAATCCATCGTGATTCAGCCTGCCGATACGGGAACATCATCACTGATTTCCATTGGTACTCCCCATCAGAAAGGAAGTAAAAGAGAGTATGTTGATCATCACGAATGTATTCCATCGCATCACGCCAATTGTCCTTGAAGTTTTTAGGATTGAATTTGAATTCGAACAATCCGAATATGAAGTACTCTTCATTAGGAATGATCGCCTCGCGGAAGACGCCTTGCTGGCGCATCTTACGGATTGACTCGCTGACTGTCACATGCGAGACATCGATATTGTGCTCTTCTTCAAGCACCTCCGTTAGTTTGCGCGAGGAGATCTGTGGGTTCTTCGAGAGCTCACGAAGAATGACAACGTCGCGATCCTTGAATTCCCAATCTGGTGGGGTATCAGTGGGCATGTATTTAAATTTCGAGTGGTCAATTGTGTCCGTTTCGAGTCAAAACAACTGATTCATGATACCATCTTTTAGCTCATAGTTAAAACTTTCTTTACGACTTTTGACGTATTCCGTTCTTATTACTAGGATTAGAAAGCTCTCAATATCATAAAACCAGAATTCATAGAGTAGAGGAAGATATCCACCGTGAGAGGAATTCAGGGATATTGCAAGATATTGTGGATCTATCTTCGAATCTAGTCTCTATATTGGAATATATAAAAATCGATAGTAATGAAAAATATTCTTTTATTGATGGTTTAAAGATAATTCTGACAATTAGGTATACTCTTCAATAGAAGAAATATCTATAACTTTTGAATTCCATAGTACATTTATAGAGAACAGCTAACCTATATAACCCATATACCCCAACAGTTATTAACAATGGGGGAGGATACCCAATGAATATTAACAATGGTAACTAAAGAGGACCGAACTCGAAAACAGACGATGGGAGACACTCGCAATAGGATCGGACGGCGGGTATTTTTAGGGGCGACAGGTGCTGGTGCACTTGGCCTCGCTGGCTGTATCGGCGACAACGAACCCGAACAGATCGATGGCGGTGGTAATGAGGATGGTAACTCTTCAGAAGAGTCTCCAGAAGGTGCAACGACGTTACGGATGCGGACCTCTACGTCGACTACAGCTGCCTATGCCGGCAATCAGGGGATCGCGGCAGCTATCAACGAAAATACGGACGCGGTTTTTGTCGAGGCACAGACTAGTCCTGGCACTGAAGCAAATATTGGGGCGTTACAGAGCGGTGAGGCCGAGATGGTCTATATTCAAAATTGGTCCGCTGCAGACGTCAGAGAAGGAGCTGAGCCGTTTGGAGACCTTGATTTTACGATGAATCAGATCTTCCACTACTACGACCTGCCCTGGTTTTTCTGTACAGCGAATGAAGGGCTGGAATCACTTGCTGACATCGAGTCCGATACAACAATCTCACCAACGCCTAGAGGATCAGGAACCGCATCAGCCCTTGAGCATGCACTTGAGTACGTCACAGAGGATTACGAACGCGTTAGCCAGAACTACGGACAACAAGCTAGTGCGATGAATGAAGGGCGTCTTGATGTTGGCGTCGGAACCTATCTGAACTTCGAGATTGTTCCCGGCTGGCTTCAAGAAATGATGGGCACCGTCGACCTCCGAATTCTTGAGGTTCCTACCAACGTAGTTGAAGCCTGGGAGAATGACGATCGTTTGATCGCGGAATCATTCCCTGGGTCTGACCTTGAAAACGCCGCCTTTGCTCCAGAAGAGGTCTGGAGTGTCGCGTTCTCGTACAATTTCGTAGGTCGGAATGACTTAGATTACGACGCAGTCTATGAGTTCCTTACTGTACTGTATGAGAATCGCGATGGATTGGCGGAATACCATGCATTGTTGTCTCAGCTTGAAGAGGAATCATTCTGGATCCAAAATTCATATCAAAACGTGCCCTTCCACCCTGCAGCGGCCGACTTCTACGAAGAGATAGGCATCTGGAACGAGGAGTTTGAACGTGGAGAGGACTGAGATAATGGCGGACCAGTCTAGCCTACCAGAATGGGTAACTCCGCTCAATGTTCTTCGAGCTTCTGTCTATCTACTTGGCATTACCTTCACACTGTATACAATCTACTATGCTTATTCGCTTTTCTTTATTCGACTTCGCTACTCGAATCTCTTTGTCGGAATGGGGATTGCGTTGTTCTATCTGGATTATGTCCGCGAATGCTACGAAACGCGTAATCAGACAACTAAGACTGCTATCGATAATACCGCTACGTCCGCGGGTGGTGGTAGTTCAACTGGAGTGATTAGTACACTTCGTTCAGTTGCTCACCGTATCGACCCACTAGTCGCAGTTGGACTTGCATTTCTTGCGCTCTGGTCAACTGCATACGTTGAGCTCAACTTCGATCGACTGTTCTACGACGCGCCGGTGGTCGGATACACGGAAACGGATCTATTGATCGGGGTCGCGCTAATCGCACTCGCAGTCGACGCGACCCGGCGAGCGTTCGGGAACGTTATCGCCGCCGTTACCGTCGGAGCGATTCTTTACGCTCACTCGCTTGTCGGTCCGAACATGCCCGGCGTTCTCCGGCATACCGGAATGAGCTGGGAGCAAATCGCCCGTGATGGCGCGATTGGTCTCACAGGAGTGTATCACGAGACGCTGATGGGTATTGGCGCAACTTGGGTCGCAATTTTCATCATGTTTGCGGGGATCGCGAAGGCGTATGGACTAATGGACTTCGTTCTTGACGCTGGGCGCGAGATCGGATCGAGCCTTCAAACTGGAATCGTCCAAGTCGCGGTGATTGCAAGCATGGTCATGGGTTCAATCACGGGTAGTGCCGCAGCGAACACCGCAACAACGGGTAGTTTCACCATTCCCATGCTCCAGGACCAAGGCGTTCGTGATGATTTCGCTGCCGCGATCGAGGGTGTCGCGAGTGCCGGCGGCCAAATGCTACCACCGGTTATGGGCGTGGCGGCGTTTCTCATGGCGGATATCATTGGAGTTCCGTATGTCGATATCATCCGTGCAGGGCTGATACCGGCTACCCTGTTTTACTTCAGCGTTGGGATTGGCATCCATTTTGCAGTGTTAAAATTCGGATGGACGAACGAACAATTAACTGAGTTCGAACCACGCATCTTGTTACAAGGAATTCATTTCACGATCCCTCTTGGAGTTCTGCTGTATACACTTGTTATTCTCCGGTTCACTCCATTGAGCGCCGGCATGTACACTATTTTCACGATCATGCTCGTCGTTCCAGCTCGAAACCTTCTTGTTGACGGTGCCTCCGGCAAGACCGTATCTAAAACGATCAAACAGACCATTGACGGACTCCATCAGGGTGGAGTTGAGATGGCCCCTCTTGTTGGTGTACTCGCAGCAATGGGAGTCATTATTGAGCTGCTCACACAAACAGGACTGGCCCAACGGGTGAGTACATTAATCGTTGGTCTCGGCGGTGGCTCGTTGTTGGTCGTCCTTTTACTGGCAATGCTTGCTAGCATTCTCTTTGGGCTCGGGATGCCGACGCCTGCAGCCTATATCCTCGTCGTGATTCTAGTTGCGCCGGGCGTTACCGCAATGAATGTCCCAGAAATCACCACCCATATGTTCGTTTTCTACTTTGCCATGCTGTCTGCAATCACTCCGCCAGTAGCGATCTCTGTCGCTGTCGGCTCGCGGATCGCAGACACGAGTTTCACACGTTCCTGTCTACAGGCGCTTCGAATCGGTGCACCAGGGTTTGTCATTCCCTTTGCGTTCGTTACCAACAATAGTCTCATCTACTGGTCGCTGCCAATGACGCTAATAGCGTTCCCACTCGTACTTACGGGAACAATCGCGCTAACTGTCGCAACCGTTGGCTACGACGGCTCAAAGCGTCTAGGATACCTCCTTCGAGGGTTGTACGTCATACTTGCCTGCGGTGCGATGTTCGGGTCAGTCAGCCATATTATAGTGCAAGCAGTAGCAGCAGCAGCTATCCTCGCACTACTAACGTTCTCGAACGTCAAGAGCATCTCACAACTACCGATCCCATCGAAAATCAACCGACCATGACTTCCACAGGTGCAGAATGTTTCGTCGATGCGCTCGAACAGTATGGAGTCGAATACGTCTTTGGCAATCCAGGAACGACCGAGCTTCCGGTGTTGAAGGCACTTGCTGACAGTGATCTCGAATACATACTCGGACTCCACGAGGACATCGCAGTTGGCATGGCCGGCGGCTATGCTAGTACCCGGCGGTACCACGCCCATAACGACGATAGCGTCCTACCAGTAGGCGTGGCGAACCTTCACCTCGCCCCCGGACTTGCCCATGGGTTAGGTAATCTCTACGCCGCGAGAATAGCGGGTGCACCAGTAGTCGTCACTGCCGGCAACCACAGTACCGATTTCCGCCATGAAGAACCAATTCTATCGGGCGATCTCGTGGGAATGGCCGAGGAGTTCACTAAGTGGAGTGCCGAAGTACTTGACGTGAAAGCGCTCCCATCGATGGTCCGACGGGCTTTTCGAGTCGCGCTTACTCCACCGACTGGCCCGGTTTTTCTCGGTCTACCGCTCAATACGATGATGGCCGAGACAGATGCTGAACCCGAACGGCTGGGCGAGATTCCCACTGCTGGCCGAGGAGACCGGACACAGATCCAGCGAGCCACACAGCTGCTTGTAGAGGCAGAGGAGCCGACGATGATCATTGGCGACCACGTCGCTCGTATGGGGCGTAACGCCGTCGAATCGGCAGTGAAGCTGGCCGAGGCAGCTGGACTTCGCGTTCACGGCGAAATTCTTTCCTCAGAGGTAAACTTCCCAACGGAGCACGACCAGTGGTTGTCGTACGTCCCACCGGATGAAAAGCTGGCTGGGAACCTCATGGATGTCGACACGCTGGTGTTTGCGGGCTGTTCGACCAACACAACCCTCGTCCGACACGAGAACCCGCTAGTCGATCGCGAGACGACATGTATCCACCTTGGACCGGACGCCTGGGAGCTGGGAAAGCACCAGCCTGCCGATGCCGCTGTGCTCGGTGATCCCGGCGAAGTCATGACCGAACTGGCTGATCACGTTGAGGAGCGGCTTGACGAAGGAATCCGTGTATCGCGAATCGAGCGTGTCGCTGACGCCCGCAAGTCGATTGCCTCGATCCTTAACTCGACGGGAACAGGCGACGGGTCAGATGACCCACGTGCCTCGAAGGCCGAACTCGTTGATCAGCTTCGAGAGGCCGCTCCTGATGCCTACATTGTCGACGAGGGCGTTACATCGAAGTATGCGCTATTAAACCGGTGGCCGCTCGAGGCGGAAGGAATAATTTCGAACAAGGGGGGCGGATTGGGGTACGGATTGCCGGCGGCGGTTGGGGCAGCAATTGCGGAGGATCAGCGCGAGACACCTCGTAACGTAATGGGATTTGTTGGCGACGGATCGTATCTCTACTACCCGCACGCGATCCATACGGCGGCGCGTCATGATGTGAATTTATCAGTAGTTGTCGTGGATAACCGGAACTATCGCATTCTGAAGGACAATACCATCAAACTGTTCGGCGGTAGCGACGCAGACCACGACTATGTTGGTATGGACTTCGAGCCACCGGTGGACATTCCGGCCAACGCGGAGAGCCATGGAGCTGAGGGGCGATCGGTCGAAACACCTGCCGACATCGCCCCCACGGTCGAAGACGCGCTTGCGGAGGGTGGACCGACTGTTATAGACGTGCTGGTTCACGACTGAAGTACTCGGCTGTCGATTCATCGTGCTTGCCTCCTTGGACGAAATCACTCGTAGTGAGTGGAACTTGAGAGCTAAAGACCCCGTACCCGTCCCTCAGTCCCCTATTTCTTCGGCCGTGAGAACTCGATTGCTGCTCCTTGTCCGAACCCGACACACAGCGTTGCAAGCCCACGCTTGGCGTCGCGCTCGATTAGTTCGTGGACCAGCGTGACTGGCAACCGTGCGCCGCTGGCACCCAGCGGATGACCCAGCGCAATTGCCCCTCCATTGACGTTGAACTTCTCGTCGGGGACGTCGAGCTGGCGCTGGCTGTAGAGCGTTTGGCTTGCGAACGCCTCGTTAAGTTCGACGAGGTCGTATTCGTCAATTTCCCGTCCTGTCCGTTCGAGAAGTCCCTTGGTCGCGGGCACAGGCCCAATACCCATAATCGTCGGATCGACGCCCGCGACGTTGTTCGAGCCGACCTCCGCGAGCACCTTTAGGTCGTGATCCTCTGCGAACCCACGACTTGTTATCAGCGTCGCCGCGGCACCATCAGTGATCTGGGAGGCGTTGCCCGGTGTGACGGTACCATCATCCTTGAACACTGTGGGCAGCCCCGAAAGGGCCTCTATCGAAGTATCCCGGCGAATCCCCTCATCCTCGCTGACAGTACCGCTTTCGGTCTTAATGGGAACGATCTGGTCGTCAAAACGTCCAGAATCTGTTGCCTCGACAGCACGTTGGTGACTCCGTAGTGAGTACTTGTCTTGGGATTCCCGTGAAACGTCAAATTTTTTGGCCACATTTTCAGCGGTCATTCCCATCTCTAGTTCGCCGACATTGTACTGCTCTGCAAGCTGTGGGTGGAGGTTCTGATAGGACTGACCACCTTTTGGGACTCGACTCATTGATTCGACCCCGCCAGCAATGATTGCGTCGCGCTGGCCGGCGCGGATTGCATCAGAGGCAGAGATAATCGCCTGCATCGAAGAAGCACACCAGCGATTGATCGTCGTCGCAGGAGTTCCCTCACCAAGCTCTGAAAGTAGTGCGATAACACGCGCGACGTTATTGTCTTGTTCACCACGTTGCTGAGCACAGCCCCACATCAGGTCATCGATATCTTCGCCGCTGAGTCCGGTTTCCGTAAGTATCTCGTTGATTAACGGAATCGAGAGATTTTCGCTGCGGATATCGGCGAGTACACCGCCTTCTTTCCCTTGGGGAGTTCGAAGTGCTTGTACAATTACTGGAGTGGTATCTGCTTCCATATTCCCCATTTGATTTTAACAAACTTAAGTATAACTACGGGAATATTTTTATAAGGTAGGTAATATTGGTATATAATTTACAATATGAGTAGTAGCAATCCTCGAATATCCAACCTATCAGCCAGATGCTTACTGTTCCTGCAGGGATAACACAGAGTATCACGGGTCCGAGAGCTTCGGCTGCAACGAGTCCTTGAACGACTTCATGGATAGTTCCATCACCACCATAGACGGCAAGTAGGTCAACGCCGTCGGCTGCGGCCTGCTTAGCTAGTTCAATGCCGTGTTCGGCGTGATCGGTCTCAACGACCGAAAATTCATATGAAGAAGCGAGTTGGTAGGCCCGTTCGGCATGCCGCCACCACCACTTACTGGACTTAAAACAAGGCGTCGTATCTCCTCTGTATCCCTACAGTAGTGAGATCATTCATTGACTACTACTCTTGATAGAACCTCCTGGTCGAGCTTCACTCATCAGAACTGAATCCAACGTCGTCTTATTATACGGCTTCCCAAGAAGCTCGATACCACCAAAAAGGCAGATCGTCTCACTTCTATCCTTTATGAGAGGCGGGACGGCCTTCCAGAGTGCTGATAACGGATGGTGATATAGATTGCTAGTGTCCTCTGTGGAATCTTCTGTACTACTCAGTTCTTCTCACACCTGCTTTCCTTTTCGGTGGTGTTCTCATCATCTCCAGTAACTGCCGTCGCTTCGGTTGCCTGCATATTCTCATTCAGCTGGAAATTCAACTGCTCAGCCATTGCCTCTCCACAGCCCGTCGCAAATGCGATTGCTCCAAACTGCTCATTCACGTTCAACTGCTGGACGATCTGCAACTGATCGATCTCGATCTCAGCCACTTGCTGTTCAACCTCGTCATCTCCATTCTCATACGCGATCGCCCACGACTCATCACCAGTCATATCTGCACCATTGAGCACTGCATTTGCGCTGTGAGTTCCGTCGTTACTATTTACGGCAGTGGCCGATGCAACTTGGGCGTTGAAATTCCCTTGGTAGCTTGCTTGTCGGGCTGTGGCCTCACTGTTCTCTAGCCCAACAGCGATCGCCGCGTTCTGGAGGTTAATATTCTCCTGTCCAACACTCTGAACTTGCGAAATATTGGCTGCGGCTTCCTGTGTATTAGATTGGGTCGACCCGTCTGTCGAGTATGACAGCTTCTCACTCAGGAGCTCTCCACTCATATCAGCCTTTGCGACAACGCTGTCGACTGACATCGAATCGAAGTTGAGTGCCGTTGCAGTGGCGAGTTGTTCGTTTCGGTTTGACTGGAAGCTAAGCTGTTGGGCCTCTGCAACGCTGTGTTCTCCAACCGCGATCGCAATGGCAACGCCTTGTTCACTGACGTTCAGCTGTGTGATTTCTTGGCCCTGTTCAACGGAGGATTCAGCACTCTGACTGTTACCCTCGCCACTATTGACTGCAACAGTCCCAGCAGCTTGCAGGTTTTCGTTCTCCTGATAACTCAGCTGTGATGCCTGTGAACAACTTCCTCCCTCAGCAATCGCAACAGCCGTGTTCTGACTGTTGTAGTTAAGCTGATCAACTTCTTGGGTTTGCTCAATCGTTGCTTGAGACGACTGGTCCGGCTGATAGCTTTCGTCGCTGACGACCCAGCCGGAATATTCACGACACTCAGCCTCTTCAGCAAAAACAATATACGCGTTGTTAATATTGCTGAAAGTTTGGTTGTTCGTTTCCTGTTCTACATTAATTGACTCAGCACTTCCAGACTGGCTATTTGAATTGGTTTGTTCAGCCGCTTGAATCGCTTCTGCTTCACCACCATTAACGGAAATGGCAACAGCATTGTTCTGCTGATTAACATCGATCTGCGTGACATCCTGGTATTGGATGACTTGTGCAGACGCTTGCTGTGAGTCGGGGTGAATCTCGTCTCTATGGTCTTCAACCCACGAATCAAGCTCGTCTGAAGAAGAATCGGCACCGAAAACGAGGTAAAGGTCGCCTCTATTAGCAGTATCTGTATTATGGCTTCCAGTATGTGCACCTGAACGGCGAGTAGCCGTAGTTAGTACACTGGTACCAAGTCCAGTTGCTGCGAGTCCTTTGAGATAGCCTCTACGTTTCATGTCACTGTGGTTCGTCCTATTTTCTTTCATGCTACGATATAACAGATACTATATTGATACTTATTTATTGTCAACTAAAATCTAATATCAGGATTTTAATCCCACCCTATTGAAGAGATAATCTAATCCATTACTGTATCTATCGAATACTCAGCTCCTATTGCTAACTCCGAACATCCTCCTGATTAGTAGTAGAAGGGCCAGAAACGGGTTCGTCAATTCTACTTCAGAACCATATCACACCACGGTGTGATCAGATACGGTCTTGTGCAACCTCATGTCATTCATAACGGTACTTGTTGCACAAGGCATTGGATTCTTGCTATAGTTAGCTACAAGTAATAGGCGAGATCCCACCACAGAAACAGTCTCCCTATTATCAGCGGTATATGATTGTAAGGGCGTTAATAGCGCTATCAGGTCGGATTGTATGGATTCGTTGCCGTATCAAGCCGGTAGACGTCGTCAGCGATATCGAAATCATCGTCGAATGCGTAGAGGTAGCCAAGCCCCTCGGTTTGCATAGAGGCGATGATACAGGCATCGACAAACGATAGGGATCTGTGCTGTCTAAACAAGGCTTTTCCCGATGCGAGAGCGGCTGTAGTGAGCGTGTCGATGTGGAAGTGTGCGTTTTCCTCGATGCGATCAAGGAGATCGACAGCTGCAGTGTGACCGGCATGCGTTGTGAGTCCGTTGAGTGTTTCCGCGAGCACGTAATCGAGGATGACTGCCTCCGGAAGAGATCCATCGTCAATGCCCTGAAGGATTGGGAGTGCATCATCATGCAAACTATCTCGACGGTATGCTGCCGCAAAGAGAACCGTTGTATCGACGAGTGCACGGGGCATTTACTCGGGGTCGACACCCCAAGAATCGTGATCGGCTCTCACATTGGTCGTCTTCGTCCCGTCGTATCCCTCAAACTCGGCGAACGTACCCGTCTGTTGGGCCGTGGTGAATCGCCAGACGTAGTTTGATTTCACTGGTTCACGGTCTGCCTGATGTTGTGGACGGCACACATCAAGACGAGTTCTCGGAACTCA